>NZ_AZXX01000055.1:0-2251 GCF_000512995.1 Lachnoanaerobaculum sp. MSX33
GGCTTAAAATGGGGCTTTCCGGGGTGTTGGGATTGTATACAATCAGTGACATACTTTTTTTGTTTTGCCGTATAAAAAGTATGATTGTAAGTATTGCTATAAAAATAGCATATTAAAGCAAAAAATATAATACTATTTCAAATAAAGTGTATTAAAAACAGCAAATTTATATTAATGAGAACTCACAAAGACTTATATATCAGAATATTATAAAAAATCAAGCAAATAATGTAATTACAAACACATACTATAGTATGAATATGTAATTACATATTTAAAAGTAAAAATAGAGGTTGACAGACTTTTTTATCCTATAATGATTTGAGCAGAAAAAACAGGAGCAAATAAATGCTCCTTTAGTTATACTTGAATGGTTTGTATTTCTCATCATAGCAGACAAAACGGAATATTTTATGTATTTCTTCTCTAATTCTGGTATCGTAGGTTCGTGGTTGATTTTCCTCAGTTTGCTTTTGATATACCTTATTTTCAAGTTCATTGATAAAAATTTGCTTTCCTTCTTTATTTAGATATATACCACCATCTTCAGTTTTTTCAAAATGCTCAGAGGCATGTATCATATGGCGATTTATTATAGTAAATATGGCTCGGTCTACGATCAATGGCTTAAATAGATCTGCAATGTCAAGGTTTAAGGACTGACTTCTTCGGTTAGTAGCATGAACAAATCCAATGCGAATATCCAAAGAGGTTTTTTGAATCTCTGTAGCTACACCATTATATAAAAATACATTTTCAAAGCTTATCAATGCATTAAGAGGGGCTTTAGGTGGACGTCTTGTCCTCTTAGTGAATTCAAATGCAGGATCACATATGATTTCATGGAAAAGGCTATAGTACAACTGACTTGCTCTAGCTTCTATCGTTAAAAGCGTTGTTACATTAGTCACTTCATTCATTGCAGTTATATACTCTGAAAAAGATGAGATTCCATTTTTTAGATTTTTGTTTGAATGATGCCTCTCGTAATATTTAAGATTGGAACGCATATTGTGAAGTGAAGCTATTTCAATTTTCTTGGCAATAATTTTTCTCTTATCGTTATACAGATAAATGGCAGCTTGCTTTAATATTGTAAGTCCACCGTGCAGGCTTTCAGGTAGAGCAAATGTACCGGTAAGCTCTCCATATTTATCAAAAATATTCACACAGATCTTTTTACTACTTATATATTTGAAGAAATCGGAAGAAAATATAATAGAAGAGTAGACATTCAGACTTTCAGTAGCCTCTACAGGAATGTACTTTTTTCCATGATCATTTTCAAATAGCAGTGTAAAGTCTTTTCTATTTAATATTCCATTATTAATAATGTGATAGTTTCTATCTATTCTTTGAATAGTAGTAGTGCTCCAATGCTGATATATCTGTGGTGGTGGTGCTTTTTTCTTTTTAATTGCAAGAATCTGATGTTCCTTTTTATTTTTAGTAAAATTATAGCCTAAGTAATTTTGCTTGATTCCCTCATATATTCCACTTTTTTGAGTATGTATATCCATTTCTAAATCATTTTTTAAAATATTCGATACTTTTGTGTAGGCTTCCTTTGCCTCATCAAAGCTTGAAAAGAACATAGTAATATCATCACAGTATCGACAAAATGGAATCTGCATTGACTCAAGCTTTGTATCTAAAAGAGAAAGATATAAATTCCCAAGAAAGGGACTGATTGGAGAACCTTGTAAAATCCCTTTATTTTTTGTCTTTATTATATTTCCCTTTGAAATCCTACAGTATAAAAACTTATGAAAAAGAGAGAGGAGAATCTTATCATCAATAATTCTTTTTAAAATCATTTCAAGTCGGTCTATAGGTATGGAATCAAAGTAATGTTTTATATCAATAATGACAACTTTACCCAATCCTTTATTTAGATTGTTTATAAAGGCTACTACAGCTTTATCTACTCCAAGTCCCGGACGAAAGGCAAAGCTGCAAGCAGAAAATATGGAATCATAATACTTTTCCAAAGAAGTTGCAAGGCAACGCAAAATAAGGCGATCAACACTGTTAAAAAAGGGAGTAGAGAACCGAATGTAGAATGGAGAAACTAAAAAATCATGCTTTGCGCTATTATTATCTCGGAAGTAATAACCAAAGTGATAAGTTGGAAATAAAAAGCAGATATATTCACAATGATAGGATTGGAAATATGGTGTTAGATGATTTTAGAGCTAAGGTGGTTCCTCTTTTGCAAAGCCACTGCACTCTGAAAATAATTAGAAATGTA
>NZ_AZXX01000056.1:0-3716 GCF_000512995.1 Lachnoanaerobaculum sp. MSX33
AAGGACATAGACTTCTTCCGCAAAGGACATAGACTTCTTCCGCAAAGGACATAGACTTCTTCCGCAAAGGACATAGACTTCTTCCAAAAAAACAATATAAGTCATACTGTGCAATAAATAATTATGTTTTATATAAAAAATTCTTTTACTTGATTACGGGGTGCTAAAAAGCTAGTAAAATCAAGGCTTCCGAGACAAATAGGACATAGTGAAATCCACGAAGGGACATAGTGAAATCCACAACAAGACATATATACTATTGACTTATTATGTCCTGTATGTTAAGATATATGTATCAGAAAATCAAGAGAAAAGAGGTACTTGTATGAATGGGTATAGCATTATAGCGGACAATTATAGGCACTTGATGGAACAAGGGAAAATAAGCAAGGAAACAGCCGAAAAAGAAATACGCATATATGAGTTTCTTGCCACCTGTGATGAAACTGATAAATGCATAATGGTTGATAGTTCAGCTTTCAACGACATAATCAAAGCTTATTTGAGAATGGCAGTAATGAATGCAGAAATCAGCGAAAAATCACAAGACAAGGTATTAAGCCAGCTCAGATGGATATTTGACGAAAAACAAGCTAAAGAGGTATTGAGAAATGGCTAGAAAGAAAATCGAACCAATAATCAGTTTAGGCAATGAGGACAAGCTCATAGTTCAAAAGAGCTTGCCCCTCTTTTCCTTGTGGCGTTCTGAATTAACGCTTGCAGAATTTAAAATCCTTGATACATATCTTTCAAGAATTAATAGTCACGATACCGATAAACGAGTTGTTATGTTTGAAAAAGGTGAACTTGAAAATATACTTGGTGTTAAAAAAATCAATCAAAAAGACCTTGAAGATAGACTAAAACATCTTATGGGCAACGTGGTAGAAATTGCAGACGAAGACATAAAAAAGGGTTTTAAGCTTATAACACTTTTTGAGGAAGCTATTGCAGAACAAGACAAAAACGGGCTTTGGCAAATTAAGCTTGAGTGTACACAAAAGGCTATGAAATACTTTTTCAATATCGAAAACCTAGGATATTTGCGTTACAAACTCCGTTGTATCACATCTCTTACAAGCCGTTACACATACATAATGTTTATCTATCTTGAGGCTAATCGATACAGAAAAAGTTGGGATATTTCAGTTGACGAACTAAAGCAAATTCTTGACTGTGACAAAGAAGAAACCTACAAAGCATTTAAGCGTTTTAATGACTTGCTCTTGAAAAAAGTTCAAAAAGAGATGAACGAAAAGACTGAATGCAGATATAAGTATGAGCCTATAAGAAAAGGGCGTAATGTGGTGGCAATACACTTTGAAATCGAGACACTCTCAAATACAAACCTTGAAGAAATTGACGAAAATCAAATGACATTTGAACAATGGCAGGAAGAAGCAGTAAAAGAAAAAGAGCTGTGGCAGGAGCCACTTGAAGCTTTTGAATTTAATCAAGAACAGTATGACGAGATTTTTTCCGTGCTGATTACGATACCAAGTGATAAGCTGCCGCAAAGTCAAGCTTGCCACGGCTCAGTGGAACTTATGAGATATCACTACTTAGACCAAAAGGCTAAAGAAATCCTAAGACGAGATAAGCAAAAGCCGATAAGGAGTAAATTCGCTTATCTTTTGAAACTGATGAAGCAAGATGCAGAATAGTAATTTTGCTTCTCTCAAAAAAAGGACCTGAAATTTACCAGGTCTTTTTTTTGAGAGAAGATACAGGGTAAGCCTTCGGCTAGGGGCGGTAGCCCCTGTTGAGAACGCAAAACAGCTTTGATTGTGCAACAATCGAAGCTGTGGTATAGTTGTGATATAGCGAAGCTATGTCACAACTAATATTGAGTTACTTTTGGAAAAAGTAACAAAACCTTAGCGAGGTATTCGAGTATGGAAATGAGTATATCTGTGGTTAAAGGACACGGAAGTATGTCGCACAATAACCGTGAATTTATTACCCCGAATGTAGATTTAGACAGAGTAAAAGACAATATAATTTACAAATGCGAACCACTAGAGCAGGCATATAAAAATTGCTTTGCTCAAGCAATCGAAGAATATAATTCCAAGCAGAAAAGAGCTGATAGAAGGATTGATGGAATTAATGGCTATATGAACCAAATACGCACCTCAAAAAATGGCGAAAAACTGTATTACGAAACAGTGATACAGATAGGCAACAAGTTTGATTGCAGCGTTGGAAGTATCAAAGCAGACCTTGCCAAAAGAGTTTTAAATGATTTTATGCAGGATTTTAGCGAAAGAAACCCAAATTTGTATGTATTTAACGCTGTATTGCATATGGACGAAGCCACCCCACACTTGCACATTGACTATATTCCAGTTGCTCACGGCTACCAAAAAGGTTTGCAGGTAAGAAATTCGCTTGATAAAGCTCTTAAAGAGCAGGGAATTGATGGAAAAGCGACAAAGAGAGGGAACAGTACTCAAAATTGGCAGGAACGAGAAAAGAACGAACTTGAACGCATTATGAATAAATACAGCATAGAGCGAGCAGAGGACACTGGAATAAATCGCAAACATATGAGCATTGACCAGTACAAGGCTGTTGCAGAGCAAATAGCGAATGAGGTTCGTTATATTCCGGAGGAAATAGAAAAAGCTCCGGTATTGCTAAATAAAGAGCGTGTAAGCGTTAAAAAATCCGACCTTGAACAGTTGGAACAAAGGGCAAGGCTTTCTGTGGTACACGAAAACAATACAAAGCTACTTGAAGAAAAAACCGAAAAAAATTTTGATGACAGCAAAATATACATAGCCCAAAAAATGAGTTTAGCCTTGAATTATCTTGAAGTTGCCGAAAAGAAATTACAGGAAGCAAATGCAGAAAAAGAAAAAGCTAAAGAATTGCAGGAAAAAGCCCAAAAAATGTATAAGGCACAAGAAGAGCTTAATGTTAAATTCAAGCAATTATACAGCCTTTATCGAACCAAAGAGTTGAAAGTAAAAGAGCTGACAGATGAGAACACCTCTCTAAAGGCTCAAATTTGCGATTTAACGGCTTCTTTTGACGAAAGGCTACAGAAGTGCACTGAACCACTTAGAAATCGCGTAGAGAGCCTTACAACGCAAATTAAGAGCATTTTAAGAGCTGTTAGATATATTAGCCATACTTTTACTGGCGAAGTCGGCAGTGCTTTTTTAAATGCCACTGTAAAGGCAAGCAATAAATTTCTTGAGAAAAAGGGATTTGATAATATAGCAAGTGACCAAGAAAGAGAAGTGAACAGGAGCATAACGGACGAGGTAGCTTTACAGCTTCACTTCAAAAAGGGCAAGGAAGGGCTAGGGCTGTACAGTCCTTCAGGCGTCTTTATAGTTGGGTGCAACAATATGAGAACTGCTAACAGTATGTTTCCTGCTAGTAATATTGCAAACCAAAACATTGATAGAGGGTTCACTAGATAATTTACTGGCAACTGCGTTGGATCTGCGTAGCAGATGAGCAGTTGCCTTTTTGTTTTTTTCTTTTTGTTGCTAAATCAATCCATCTATCAGAGCGAAGCTCTTTTCTCTTGATTGATAGCTTGATTACTTACTTGATTACTTACTTGATTACTTACTTGATTACGGGGTGCTAAAAAGCTAGTAAAATCAAGGCTTCCGAGACAAATAGGACATAGACTTCTTCCGCAAAGGACATAGACTTCTTCCGCAAAGGACATAGACTTCTTCCGCAAAGGACATAGA
>NZ_AZXX01000057.1:0-1826 GCF_000512995.1 Lachnoanaerobaculum sp. MSX33
CCCGTCTTTGACAGTTGAAAGAAGGTAAAAGCCTCACAAGTAGTGTAAATACGCTGTTTGTGGGGCTTTCTTAATGAAAAAATATGTGGTTATTTTTTTCTTTTTCGAGTCTGATTTAAAATTTTTCTCATATTTTTCTGAGATGTTATCTGGTAGTCTGTTCTAAATCCAAAAGCATCGTGCAGAGCATCCGTGATATCGGTGCGAGTATAGGTTGGGATATATCCTTCTCCAGGTGCGATCATCATATCCATGGAACGTATTGTATTTATTAGTTCTTCACATGTGTATTTTTCCTTTAGCTTCTGCTCAAGAATTCTATAAATAACCAAAGCTGTAAAGCATGTAGTGAAGTGAGCTGTTATTCTATCTTTTCTGGATAGATATATAGGCCTGGATTTAAATTCAGTTTTCATGATGCGAAAGCATTCCTCAATTTCCCATCTTCTTTGATTGATTTTAATAATACTTGATACATCACACTCAAGGTTTGTGCAGACAGCGTAAAATCCGTCGTATTTGGTTTCGTTATCAATCTGTTTTCGGTTTAATGTGGTGATTGTTTTACTGGCAACTTCACCATCCGGGGTACAATGCCCCTGCTCAACAAATCGTTTTGGGTCATTGGCTCTGTTCTTTGTAAGCTTAGATGGTGACTCTACGTACTTTATTGCTCTTTCAACTTGACGTTCTCTTACAGTTCTCTGATAATTGCGATATTTGATGGAATAAGTAACAATAAGGTGCTGTTCAAGATTGTCCTCATTAATCCATCTATCATTATAAAAAACTTTGTCGTAATCGGCTTCTTCATCAAGCTCACTAAGCTTATATTTTTTATTGCTGCCGGGAAGATACCATCCCTCATCAGCAAGACAGAAATCCTGTAAGAAACCTTTGAGCTTTTTTATAGGCTGTGTTGTTACAAATCCTCTCCCTTGAATGCTGTTAAGTTTTCTGTTTGAAGTGGAGGAAAGCCCGGCATCTGTACATACAATAAAATTTGAAGTGCCGAAGTCATTTATAATTTTCTGTTCAAGCGGAGACATGGAGGGCTGTTCGTTTTGGTTGCCCTCAAAGATAGAAAAGGCCAAAGGTATAGCATCAGCATCCATGAACATACCCATTTGGACAATGGGATTAGGACGATGCTCTTTTGAAATCCCATACTTTCTAAAATCGTCTTCCTCTTCAATCTCAAAATAATAGTTTGTGCAGTCGTAATAAAGAACTTCCTTGTTACGGTTCACTAGGTTTTGTGAGTTCTTGTATAGCTCAGACTGAAAGAAGTCATTTTCATTTGCGATCACTTCAAGAGCTCTATACACCTGGTGCAATTCGCATTTAGGTTGCTCAAGAAACTTTTGAGAGCTTTCAAGAGAAGAAAGTTTGGAGCCCGGTGCAATAATTCTTGAATAAACAAGCATAGAAAGAATGTCATTTAGGTCGTAATCGAATTTATATTTTTCTGCTATGGTGCTGCAAATCTTATCCAGACCAAGGGAATAGTAGATATCTTGAATAAAAAGGTAACCCGCATTGCAGGAGTTACGAACATCTTTATCTATGAGCATGGATGAAGAAAATTTAAGCAGAACTCCCTTTTGCGTCTCCTTTTCAGCAATGGTCAGCTTTCTGGCATATGCCTTTGCCCATTCAAGGGGATCTTGCTCTCCACATCGTGCCCTAATTTCTTCGATACTTCCAAGTCGTTCTACAGTCTTAGTAGTGGTTTTGTTTCCTATACGCACAGATTTTTGAATATAATAACTAGGTGACTTTTTTGTTCCGGCACATGTTAGTTTCATAAATTAATCCCTCCATAC
>NZ_AZXX01000058.1:0-1612 GCF_000512995.1 Lachnoanaerobaculum sp. MSX33
AGATGCAATGAAGGAGTTATACGACATATTTAAAGAAGAATCTAAAGACAAGTGGATAAAAGAGGGTAAAAAAGAAGGTAGAAAAGAGGGTATAAAAGAAGGTGTTATAAATACATTACTTATGCTTGTAAAAGACGGAATAATATCAGTAGAAGATGCTGCAAAAAGAGCAAACCTAAGCGTAAGCACATTTCAAAATCCCGATGCGGGGGTACATTGGACTGTGGGCAGGAAGTATTGGCAGATTATAAGGGATAACTGGCCGGCATATGATAAAAAGCTTACCCCCACCAATACAATGGGTGCGGTGGCTGAAATGTTTCGCCTGTGGGAAGGCACTGTCAGAAGCGATCATCCGGCAAGATCGGTTGCGGCATGGGGAAAGAATGCCCTGTATTTAACAAAAAATAATGACCTGTCAGACATTTTAGGCAAGGCTTCACCGGTGGGGAGACTGTATGAACTTGACGGAAAGGTGCTTTTAATAGGTGTGGGCTATGATAAGAACACCTCACTTCATCTGGCGGATACTGTTGCAAATTATGGAGGGAAGCATAATGTGACTGAGCACAGTGCGGTCATGGAAGAGGGTAAAAGGGTGTGGAAAGCCTATGAAACTTTGTATGTGAACGGAGAGGACTTTAATGAAATCGGAGAGGCCTTTGAAAGGGAGAGAGATGTAAAAAAAGTTAAATTGGGAAATTGTGAAATTAGATTAATGAGGCAAAGGGATTTGGTGGACTTTGCAAAGAAATGGATTGAAGAAAACAGAAGATGATAAAGTCTTTATAGAAAATATAAATTTTAACAGCCGATGGCTGAAGAAGGGATAAAGTACAATGATTGAGAAAAAGATATTGGTAGCATATTTTACTGCCAGTGAGGGCAGGGTTACAGAGAGGGTGGCAAAAAATCTGGCGGCTGCCGTAAGTGGAGATATTTTTGAAATAGCGGCCAAGGACAGGTATACAAAGGCGGATATAAACTGGGTAAATCCACTGTCCCGTTGTAATAAGGAAAAGCTTGGAAAAAAGGATGTGGAAATCGCCGGTAAATTGCAAAATATACAGGACTATGATTTGATTTTAATAGGTTTTCCGGTGTGGTACGGAGGAGCCCCCAATATTATAAATACATTTTTAAAGGGATATGACTTTTCTGGCAAAAAGATTGCCCTGTTTGCCACATCAGGAGGCGGAGGAATGGGAAGAAGTAAGGAGAAGCTGCAGTCACTTTTACCGAATGCAAGGATAATGGGTGCGAAGCTTTTTAAGATAAAGGCAGGCTCTGATGAGATGAGAGCCTGGGTGGAGGAAATGCAGTAAAATCCTAAATTAGTATATTGTGCAATCCATAGACTGTATGATAGAATAATCGTGTTAATAAAATATTCAACCTAAAAAAATAAAAAAGATAGGATATGATAGATAAAATAAAGAAAAAAGTTATCTTTAGAGTAGGCTTTATTAACATATAAAGAAGATTTGCGGAAGTTGGATGATGGTGCATAATAACGAGACTTTATGCTTAAGGGTATAATAAAGCATTGGATATAGAAGCAGAGGGCTTAGGATTAAGCTGCTCTGCTTTTTTTTGAGCAAAATTATAAAAG
>NZ_AZXX01000059.1:0-1729 GCF_000512995.1 Lachnoanaerobaculum sp. MSX33
CGCAAATCGTTTACAGATACATGCTCTTGTATACAACCTGTTTAATTGGTTTAGGCGATTGGTGCTCTCTACAAAAATGAGAAAGCAGCAAATCAATACCATTCGCTTAAAGTTGCTAAAAGTAGCTGCAAAAGTAGTAAATAAGGCAAGATATATAGTACTCAAATTGTGTAGCAGTTGCCATTATAAGAAAGAATTCTATGAAACGATTTCAAACATTATGAAACTGCCACTACAGTTGGAATAGTAGTAACGTATGAGCCTTGATAATCCAATATCAAATGACTATTTTTGATACATAGGGATAGTGCATCCTTTTTTCAGGTGATTTTCCAACTTACGAACGAGATAGCTTTATAAAACAATTATCTTGTAGGCGTTTTAAACCAAATCTACTGTGGTGAATAATTCAGGATTAGAGTACATTCCTGCAAAACTTCGAATTGTTCGCTATGTTCAAACTGTATATGAGTGTTCCAAATGTAAGCATACAGCTTATCCTTATATAATGAAGGCACCCACACCTTCATCACTGATGAACCATTCGTTGGCCTCCCCAAGCTCAGTGGCCAATGTCATGTATCAAAAGTATGTGAACGGTATGCCTCTTTATAGGCAGGAGAAAGACTGGGATCAACTTGGAATCGCCCGCAGTCGTTCCACTATGGCAAACTGGATAATCCGTTGCAGTGAGGATTATCTAAAGCCCATAGTATCTCATCTGCACAAAAAGCTCCTTGAGCGTGATATAGTGCATTGCGATGAGACAGTTGTTCAGGTGCTTAAAGAAAAAGACAAGGCACCACAGACAAAGTCTTATATGTGGCTATATAGAACCGGAAATGACGACAAGCCATCCATAATTCTTTATGATTATCAGCCTTCAAGAAATGGTAATCATGCAGTGGAATTCCTGAAAGGTTTCAAAGGATACTTTCACTCTGATGGATACTCCGGTTATAATAAACTTTCTGATATGATCAGATGTGGGTGCTGGGCCCACCTTAGAAGAAAGTTTATAGAAGCGATTCCATCTAAGAGTTCACAGGATGCATCACTCACCCTTGCTGAAATCGGAAGGAATTACTGTGATCAGCTGTTTCATATTGAAGACAGCCTTAAAAACTTAACATCTGAAGAACGATATAGTAAGCGCCTGGAGTTGGAAAAACCTGTTCTTGAGGCTTTTTGGTGTTGGATTGATTCCATAACGGCATTAAAAGGCTCTGCACTTGGAAAAGCTCTTGTTTATGCTAATAACCAGCGTCCATATATGGAGAATTATCTGCTTGATGGAAGATGTTCTATTTCTAATAATGCTGCCGAGAATGAAATTCGTCTGTTTACAGTAGGTCGCAAGAATTGGCTTTTTGCAGACACCCCAAAGGAGCATCTGCAAGTGCAGCTGTCTATAGTATTGTAGAGACAGCAAAGGGAAACGGCTTGAATGTCTATACCTACTTACAATATCTTCTCATGTATATGCCGGATACACCGTGGCAGTCCGAACCTGAACTTTTAGAAGATTTAATGCCCTGGTCACCGGATGTAAAGGAAGAATGTAAGCAATAGACAAATAAACTATGGTGCTCTTTATTGGAGCAATTTTTTATTTGATTTATTATCTCATTTAGTTTAATGAAATATAAGGCATCATGTTATTGGGCGCTTACTTTTTAAGAAGATAATTTAAAATTATATTGCAGTTTATTAAAAAATCACTTTGTCC
>NZ_AZXX01000060.1:0-147651 GCF_000512995.1 Lachnoanaerobaculum sp. MSX33
CAAAATTTCAAATCATAAATATATAATAGATACCATTATCCAACACATCAACAACAGAACTCCCTGTTCAATTTCATAAAAGAGATTTTTTTGGTTTTAAGGATATACAACATCTGTTCCTTCTCTTGCAAACTGCAACTCTATTGACGCCCCTACCTGATCTTTTAAAAATCCTTCAAATGTAACTGTATCTTCACTAATTGTTCCTACCATATTTATCTTATCAATTTTAACTGTAACAGTAGTATCATCATTAAACCATTTACCTTCTACTCTTATATCCTCCGCTACCATAATTGCCTGCCCATCAGCGCCTAGCTCAATAGTAAATCCTGTTATATCATCACGAGAAAGATTAAGTCCGAATGCTTTTCCTGATATCGCTATATATTTCCCTACCAATGCTTCATCTCTTTTTTCATTAATTGAGCAACCCATACAGAATAATAAACTAATTATTATTATCAAAATCGTACTATATCGTTTCATCTTCCCTCCTTTTGGGAAATTGAACAGTTTATTCCGGTTTATATTGGATTCAAAAACACTTGTCTAACGAATATATTCTCCATTTTTATCAACTTTGAATCCATCCGGAGTCTTTTCGTTTGTATACATTGATCCAAGTGGTCTTGAATTTTCTATATTCTTAAAAAACCATTCACCATTACGCAATTCCCAAGTCCAATTAGGTGTATGGTTATTAAAGAAATACCACTTTCCACCTATATTGTTCCATCCTGTAAACATAACACCGTCTAAAAGATTTAGATAATACCATTTTCCGTCTTGTGGATCCAAATGCCAACCTTTTTTCAGTGTATCTCTGGTAGTTCCTGAGTAATAGTACCATTTGTCATTTTCTAATATCCAGCCTTGCTTAATAGTTGCTCCGATTCCTGACTCACCTTTTCCAATAGCCTTATGGCCAACTCCTCTACCGCTTCCACTACTATGGCTTCTTTCGACTTTACCTATGCTTCCACTTCCACTTGTTCCACCGGGAATTACTACTACACTCGGTGTTGGATTTGTTCCACTGCTTCCACCAGTTGTTCCGCTTCCGCCTGTACTTACACTTCCGCCTGTGCTCCCGCTTCCACCTGTACTTACACTTCCGCCTGTATTTCCGCTTCCACCTGTACTTACACTTCCACCTGTGCTTCCACTTCCGCCTGTATTTCCGCTTCCACCTGTGCTTCCGCTTCCACCTGTGCTTCCGCTTCCACCTGTGCTTCCGCTTCCACCTGTGCTTCCGCTTCCTGTCGGATACTTTCTTGTACATATAATTGTGTATAATGGATAATTTGCACCTACAAGTACCTTAATATCACTTGATGAGTTATATTGATACTGAAATGTAGGATATACCTGATTCAGCTTTACCACATAAACTATTCCGGCATCATATTGTGTAGCGACAAATTCGGTATTAGTTAAAGGTATCCAAGTCATATCCGGGGCCCTGCCAATCTGATCATTGATAAGTGTATTGCCGGATTCATCTTCATATTTAATTACATATGAATATCGATTATCCGTACATAACAGATTATAAGTCACCCTACCTGTATATGTAATCCAATTAACAGTTGCACCAAGCTCATCCCTTGTAGAACTCAAAATTGCATCAGTAAGCAAGTTCTGATCCGCACTGCTTTTAACATAATATGTTATACCGTCTTCAGTAAATGTAGGTAACACCGGAATTGTAAATGTTTCCGTAATTAAACCTATACTACTGCTCATTTGATTACCAATATCTGTTTTTACAATATTACCTAATTCATCTACATACTTAATTTCATAATTAAAAGAGTTACTCATTGCATAAGACTCTTTTTGCATAATGTAAAGTAGTGCCAATATCCAAAACAGAAAAAGTACAGTTTTAATTATTTCTTTTATAATTATCTTTTTTTGATTCATAATACATTCCTTTCTTATTATATTTTTATAATTTACATCAATATTAAAATGTCTACATAATTTTACCTCCTCTTTTCTATTTTTTTATGTAAATACTTCTATTTGTATTATCAATATCATACTTTAAAGCAAAAATATATTATTCAAAGAATACTTTTAATCTAATTTTTCAAATAGTATCCGTTGAATACCAAAGAAACGCACAAAAATACACCTAACATTTGTATGATTTATACTAATATTAGGTGTGTCTAATTTTACTTCAATATTTCATTAATCCTTCCACAGCGTACCAATAGATCAATATATATCTGTAACTCATCTTTAGAATTCACTTCAAGCTTTGTGTATATATTCCTATTATGTTTTCTTACTGTATTTAAACTTATACAAAGTAAGTCCGGTAGTTCGGCAATCTCATATCCATTTACATAATATTCTAAAATATTTCTTTCTGATGCAGTCAATTCCTTTGAATTTTTTATAAAGCGATCAAACATCTCTTCTATTTCTGATGGGACTGCACCCATACTCTTGTATTTTTCTTCCTTGCTCTTTAGAAACTCCGCAAGAATATCTATCTCAGCAATTCCTGTACGGGAATTATTTTTATAAAAATCATCTGCCTTCAGATTCTCTATCCCTTTCTCAATCGGCTTTACAAATTGTCTGGATATTATAAATGATATTATAAACATGACAAAACTAAATACCATTAGTATTGTTATCATCATTATTTTTTCATATCTTTCTTGAGCATCAAAACTACCATAGGAAACAAGTACGGCAATCGCCCATTTTCTGCCTTGTTGATCAAAAGCCCCTTCTATTGTCTGCTGTACTCCAATATATTTCCCTTGAGAATTAAAGTAAACATTATATATTTTACCGATATCAATGAAAAGATCATCATTTTCATTAATATAGCTATTACCCTGAGAACCACTAAGTCCTTCACTAAGCAATAACTTACCCTGATCTACAGGTGCGATTATGGTCACCATATCACCATATTTACTTTCGAATTTGGGATAATTTAAACGAAATAAAAGACCACTGATTTCAAGACCACATATTCCATATCTTCTGCCCTCGCTTCCAATAACCGGTACACTTAAAAATATACTGTTTTCCCATGTATCCTTCAAATGTTGTCTGTTAATCCATAAATACTCCTCTGTTGCAACCTTGTTACCTCCTGTAGATACCTGATTATTAAACCAGTACATATCCTCAGTATTAAATTCCATATTCCAACGATTATGTATCTGGATTTTATTCTGCATAGCTACATTTGGATTCCCGCGAAAGAGAAACACATCATCTTCCAAAACATTTCCACTTACGTTAGCCAACCTCAAATAAACTCCACTACGCGAGTATTCCGCATTTGGTGCTGAAGTATTTACTGTAGTATCAAATACTGCATAAACACCACTTGCACGAGTAACATGTAATTTGCCTTCTAACAGCATATACATATTTTCCTGCATTTTTCGAAGTTTGTCTCCATCATTTTCCAATTCTTTTATATCATAGGGATATGACAGCACTTCTCTCTCTAAATATATTGTAAGCCTTTTTGATAGATCTATACCATTTGTTGTAAACAAATCCATTCTATCTTTAATATCTTTTTTTTTGATTTTGAAGATGGACCTGCAGGTTTTGCTCAATTTGTCTTCCACTTTCTGAAAACACACCTGAAGCCACCAGCATAACCAATAATATTCCCGTTCCTGCCAAAACCAGGCAACAGAGATATATCATAAGTTTGCTACGCATTGATCTACTTTGATGATTGATTCCCTTTAGAATCTCGCAAAAAGATAACTTATTTCTTAGAGTTGCAGACCTGTTTTTTTCTTTATTCTGTTCCATTTTTTGTCTCCAAACTATTGCATCGCATTCATAATATTTTGATATGCCTCTTCAATATAAGCCTCTTTATCCGGGTGTTCATTATTTTGCAAAGCTTCTTTATATTCCTCTTTTGCCCTTGAGAGCTCAAGCCTTACATTTTTTTCAAAGTACATTTCCATGTCAAGATAATTAGACAGCTGCGGTGCTACATAGAAAGTATATTCTTCTTTAGTTTTTGAGATAGCCTCATATAAACTTCTATACTTAGTGCTCTCAAGCTTTCCTGCCACCTTGGAAAGCTGTGCAAATGCCTTTTCTGTCACAGGCATGTATCCTGCTTTTACCACAAATTCAATATTATTGTCAGGTTCTGTAAGCCATTTTAAGAACAATGCTGCCGCCTTTTCGCGCTCCGGAGTAGACTTAACTGTACAAAAGCCGGCTCTCCTTTGCATAACCATCTTTTTCCCACCTTCAAAAACAGGTACCGGATATGATACAACCTCTATAGGTTCTGAAATATTATTCTCATATGTTACAATGTCCTCATAATACAGTACGCTTGCGGATGATGCTACACTCACTATTGCTTTTCCGGTTCTTAGCGGTTCTGTAGCATAACCGTCACGTAGCCATACTCCACCGGAAATAGCCGCATCAGCATAAGGTTCCCAAATTTTTCTAAATTTATCTCCAAATGCCAACTTGCCACCTTTTAATACATCTGTAAAAAAGTATTCACCAAGCGACTCACACCCCACCTGAAAATAATTAAAATGATAGTCATGTACAAAGAAATTCTCTCCATCATTTGGAATATCCGGAGTCTTATCATCTGTCCATTTTTCATAGACTTTTGCCATTTCAAACAGACCTTCCCATGTAACAAGATCCTCCTCCTTTGCCCCGGTTTCTTTTGCAAAGCGTTCAAACAATGTCCTGTTTACAAAAAGAATCTCTGTTGATTTCGCTACAGGGAATACCATCAACTTATCATCAATTATTCCTTCCTGTACAAATGCAGGAATAAGTTCATTCAGCTCATCTTCCGTAAAATATTTCTTATAATCAACCAAAATATCTTTATCCTGTAAACTGAGTACAGTTTTTGGATATGAGACAAACATATCCGGAAGCTCTGCCGCCCCGGGCTCATTTTTTGCAGCTGCAATAACAGCTTCATGTATTGTGTTCGTATTTGTTACGCTTGTAACATTTATTCTAATACCCTCTTCTTTTCCTACGGTCTCATTAAATTTATCTATAGTTTGATTTAAAGGAGAATCCGTCTGACCACCGTATACATGCCAAAGTGTAAGAACGACTTGCTCCTTCTCTTTCCCTAATCTCCATGTACATCCTGCCAGAATCACAACAAATATTATTACGAATAAATGTAAAGTCTTTTTTCTATTCATTTTGTCCTCTCTCTAAACCAACTGTTACGTAAATTGTATAACTAAATATCATAATTTATATTTATCAATCAACGTTAATTTGTAGCTTTTTGTATAAATTTATTATTATGATATGTAAATTTTGATTTTTTATACATTAAATTATCTATTATTATTTTACATTGCCTTCATACTTATGTCCAGTATGATTTTATTCAGTTTTAAAAATATATGTTTTAAAAAAATAGTTGCTAAAGACTTGTATATAAGATTATTCATATTTCTTTTCCGTTTTTAAATTCAACAAAAAAGCTCTCTTTAGAACTGTAATTCACCTCTGATTTGCTCATATTTTAGCATAAATTTCTTTGTGTATTCCATCAATTCATTAACAACTTCTTTTGGAGAAACTATTTCCACATCATTTCCAAGGCTGAAGATCCATCCGAAAAACTGCGGACTGACATTTATATCCACTATCATCTCACTATTGTTTTCATCTATTTTTCTAAAAATAGTATCTTTCCCGAATCTGTCTATAAACACTCCACACATATGATTTGCAAATTTTATACATACCTTAGTCTTTTCACCATGATACATACCGAAAGTTGCATTTGAATATTTCGCCATATCAAAGTTTTTAAACTCTTCCTTTCCGGCTCTCTCTTCATTTCCTACCTCGATATACATCATCTTATCTACACGGTAATGTTTTATCTTATTATCCCAATCGTCAAAGGCAATCATATAGTAATTTTCATCATCCCAAAGCAGTGCCCATGGACTCACAACGAAATAGATTCCGCCATGTCTTTCCACAAGTTTCTTATCAATATCCCATTTATAGTATTTGAACTTGATCTTCCTATTTTGATTTATTGCAGTATGTATATCATCCACATTATAATATACACTTTCATTCATGGTTTTTACACGATCATTTATAACTATCTGTCTTTGCAATTGCTTTGCCTGATGCTCGCTCACAAAATTTTTCACCTTTGAAATCAAAGACTTTGACTTTTTTTGAGTAATAAACTTTGCGGATTGCACGGCATCAATTAGAAGCTTTACCTCTGCCAGTTCAAACTCTCTTCCGGCAATATGATAAAAGGTTTCCCTGCCCTTCTGCTCCTTTATAATATCTATGCCGAATCTTTCCATATCTTTAAAATCTTCGTAGATACTCTTTCTCTCGGCACTTACTTCGTACTTTTCAAGCTCCTCAAGTATCTGAGGCATAGTGAGACTATGCTCATCATCAGTCTTTTCTGTCATAATCTTCATAAGATATGTAAATTTAAATTTTTGATTGCTCCCCCTTGGCATAATTCACCTCTTTTTTATCAATATTTTTTGATGTAATTGTATCATAATAACATCTTATCTTAAACTCAAATATATCCTCCTTGTAGTGTTTATATTAAGACTTTTATTAAAAAAAATTATTTATGAATAGTAAATATTATAATATCCAATTCGTAGTCATAGTATAATAATTATTCGTATTTATAGCTATTTTATTGTGCATTATTTCTTATTCATGTGATACCATTTATTTTTTTACTAAAAGAGTATTCGAAGGGTAATATACTTTTAATTTCATAAAGCGTAGTATGAATTCAAAGAAAAAAACTTGATTGGCAAAAAGCGTATAAAAGAAAGGAGAGTAAAATGAAAAAATTTTTATCAATGCTTATTACAATCATACTATCTATGGCTTTGGTTGCCTGTGTAGGTTCTTCCGGCAAGAGAGACACCAAGCTGGCCGGAAAATATATAGGAGTAAGTGAAACATCTTTTGGAATGACTCTTACCGGGAACGATGTATCCGGATTCACACTCGAGTTAAAAAAAGACGGTAAAGCCTCTATTTCTTTAGAGGGTGAAAATGCAACAGGAAAATGGGTTAGCAATGACAGTACAATTACTATAACCATAGATAATGAAGAAATAGTTGGAGAAATTGGCGAAGATACTATTATCTTTGAGAATTTTCTAGATGAATATTTGGGAGTTGAGCTTGATATAACATTTGCAAAAGAAGGTACAGACGCAGCAAACCCTGAGAACTATGTTTCTGAAGAAGATAAAGCTCTTACAGGTGACTGGGTTGGTGTTTCAGTGGCCGATGTATTGGGTGGCGATGCTTCAAAAGATGTAACACCTGATATTTTCACAGCAACTTTAAATGCAGATCATACAGCAGTCATAAGTTTTGCTGACGAAGAAATCGCAACCCCTACATGGTCTTTCTTCATAGATTCAGTATTGTTTGAAGGCGAAGTTGCAGACGGCGCCAATCTTTATGGCGAATATAAGGATGATGTATTTGTAATTACTTACAGCAATGATGAAGAATATTATGAATTTACAATGGAAAAATCCGGTGAGACTACAACAAAACACTAATGATGAGAAACGTTACAAACGAACTTATGATACAACAACTCCCGACGATGCAAATATGTCACCGACAAATGTGATTTCTATTCTTGCTGTAGAAAGAAAAGTTTCTGATATCTCAGACTTTGCCGCAAACTAATATAACTCAATCAAACAACCTCTTTAAATAAAGTGGGGAGAATATTGCAAAGATATCTCCCCATTTTCATTTCCTCTGATTAAATTATTTATCTTCTATTTTGTCTTTATTCCACTCAGAATCTCTCCTATAGGAGCAGTTATAGACAGCTCGGCATTTGGAACTTTTCCGGTCTCCGACTTATTTATTACAACAAGATGCTTACCGTGAAAATAGTCAATAAAACCTGCAGCAGGATATACTACCAAGGATGTTCCACCTATTATAAGAGTGTCTGCCGATGCTATAGCTCTTATTGCAGCGTTTATTACATTTCCGTCAAGTCCCTCTTCATACAAAACAACATCAGGTTTTATCATACCGCCACATTCACAATACGGTATTCCTTTTTGGTTTTTAACATAATTTGCGTCATAGGATTTTTGACACTTCATACAGTAATTTCTATGTATACTTCCGTGAAGCTCATAGACTGTTTTACTTCCGGCTTTTTGATGAAGTCCGTCAATATTCTGTGTCACTACAGCCTTAAGCTTTCCCGAGCTTTCAAGCTCCGAAAGTTTATTATGTGCTGCATTAGGCTTTGCATCAAGGCACATCATTTTATCCTTATAAAACTCATAAAAAACTTCAGGATATTTCATAAAGAAGCTGTGGCTTACCACCTGCTCCGGTGAATACTTATACTTTTGATGGTAGAGTCCGTCCGCACTTCGAAAGTCCGGAATACCGCTTTCGGTAGAAACACCGGCACCACCGAAAAATACTATATTGTTACTGTCATCAATTATCTTTTGAAGCTTTGTCTTCTCATTTTCATACATATAAACACCAGCTTTCACTTACAAATACTTGTACTTAATATTAATGTCCATTATGTTTTTTTCTTTTCTTATACTGTTTTAACAAAAATTTCTTAAGCACATCCGCCTCTTTTTCTTCTCGCCTTCTTACCTTACTTTCCTTCTTATTCTGTTCATGTTGCGATTTTAATGCAAGCTGTGACTTTGTTCCTATACCGGATACTTGCATCTGCTTTCTTACATCACGTTGAGCTTTCTTCGGATTTGTTTTGCCTTTTTTTATCTTTGCTTTTATAATCAAGATTAAACTTGACTGTTCGCTATTATTCTCTCATATAATAAATAGTTATTCAATAAAAATCAAACTTTTATATACAACAAAAACGATAATGACACGCATTTATCACAAGTCATTACCGCCAAAAATGTTCCCTGCGGGAATCGAACCCACAATTACAGCTTAGGAGGCTATCGTTATATCCATTTAACTAAGAGAACCGATATATAATTATAACAAAAAAAGTATACAACAAATACATACTTCTTTCAAGCTGATTTTAAACCCTACCATTTCATCTGTTTTTTGTATCTTATAAATTCAAAACTATAATTATATTCTTATAATATTTTGTTTTGTCTTATTTGTTACAGATTCCGATATTTTATAAGTGTATACTCTTTTATAGATATTGATGTAAGTTCATCTTTATCTATAAAACCGACAGTGAATTTGTTTATGATAATTCACTCACTTTAAGGAGGTATGCTATGATTACAGCTAAAATGTCACTTGCCGATATTGTTAAACAATATCCTCAAACAATTCCTTATCTTAACAACTTACACCTTGACTACTGCTGTGGTGGTCATATGCCACTTGATGAGTCTTTCACAGACGGGAGTATTGACATTACTTCACTTATAAATGAACTTAACAATATAGCTTCGCAGCCTGTTCCACAAAATAAAGAAAGAGTGGAATCCATAGAAGATTTTGAAAAACTAAGCGTTAATGAGATGCTTGATAATCTTGAGGCAACTCATCATGTTACAGAGCGTGAGATGATGGAACAAATCGAAAAGCTTTTAAACAAGATTTTGATAGTACATTATCAGCATCATGGTGCGGAACTTGCAAAGATTCACAACTTATTTGCAAGAATGAAAGCAGAACTTGAAGAGCATTTTGCAAAAGAAGAGAGGCTTATATTCCCGTTGATGCGTTCAAATCATCACCCTGACAAAGAGACTCTTGAATTGATAAGTGAACTTGAAGGTGAACATGTAGATGTAGGCGACATGATTAAGGAAATGCAACAGCTTACAAATAACTTTCAAGTACCGGCTGATACTTGTGTCACATATGCCAATACATTTAAACTTATTAAGGATTTCGTTGAGGATATTTTTGTTCATGTTTTCAAGGAAAACAGTATTACATTCCCTGAATATGCAGAACAATAATAATTAACAAAAGGTCTTAGATTTACAGTTATACATCTGTGAGTCTAAGACCTTTTTACTTTATATTTTATTATGAACGCCACGCTCAAAGAATGAATTTGTCTCTCTTACCACCACTCCGTTTAATGCTATCAAAGCTATCAGATTCGGTATTGCCATAAGTCCGTTACAAATATCCGCAATAGTCCATACCGCTTTAACCGTCATATAAGGACCTATAAAGATACATGCAATATAAACCCATCTGTAAACCGTTATAGCCTTCGGCTTATTTCCTATTATGTACTCAAGGCATTTTTCAGAATAATAATCCCAGCCGAGAATTGTTGTAAAAGCAAAGAACACCAGACATACCATCAATATAAATGCAGCCACACTGTCCGGGAAAGGCAATCCCATCTGAAAGGCCTTTGTTGTAACAGCTACACCTTCAAGCCCCATATCCCATGCACCTGTGATTACTATTGAAAGTCCTGTCATTGTACAGATAATAATAGTGTCTATAAAAGTTCCAAGCATTGAAATAAGCCCCTGTCTTACTTCTTCCTTAGACTGAGCCGCAGCAGCCGCTATCGGTGCACTTCCAAGTCCTGCCTCATTTGAAAATATTCCTCTGGCAATTCCCTTTTGCATGGCTACTATCATAGCACCAAACATACCACCGCCAAAAGCTCTTAGTCCAAATGCACCTTGTACTATCTCAATAAGTGCAGCCGGTATCTTTCTCAGATTAAGTATAAGAATAATCATAACCACAGCGACATAAATAATTGCCATAAAGGGTACTATAATCTGCGCCACATTTGAAATTCTCTTTAATCCTCCTATTAAAACCGATGCCACAAAAACGGTCAGTATAATTCCTGATATAATAATAGTAAGAGAATAATCTCTTCCAAACAAATTTACATAATGAACGCTCTCTTTATCAAAGAAGTTTCCTATTGCACTTGTAATACCGTTTATCTGTGTAAAAGTTCCTATTCCAAAGAGACCTACCATTATACCGAATATTGCAAATATTTTTGCCAGCCATCCAAACTGCTTGCCCATTCCGTTTTCAATATAATAAAAAGGTCCTCCGATAACATGTCCGTCTTTTTCAACGACTCTGTACTTTACGGCCAGAAGACATTCCGCATACTTTGTTGCGGTTCCTACTATGGCTGCCATCCACATCCAAAACAGTGCTCCGGGTCCTCCGGAAACTATGGCCGTAGCCACTCCTACAATATTTCCTGTTCCGATTGTGGCCGAGAGGGCTGTGCAAAGTGCTGCAAAGCTTGATACCTCTCCGCTTCCGTCTTCCTCATCCGATGAAAACATATACTTGATTGCGAGAGGTAACCTCTTTATCTGAAGTCCCCTTAGTCTTACAGTCAAAAATAATCCCGTTGCCAAAATCAAAATAATCAGTGGTAATCCCCAAACAAAGTCATCCACCGTGCTCAAATTTTTTGTTATCGTACTCAACATATGCTACCTCTCTTCGTGTATACTTTAGTATGTTATCACATTACACTGTTATATGTCACCTGTTTTTTATGTAAAAAAATAAGGACTATATTTTTTAATATTTTTTTCATTGACTAAAACATATTTATCAGTATAAAATCTTGTTTATAGAAAATTTTAAATAATGAGATGTATTTACATCTCCAATACGGAATGGAATTATATATGAAATTGATTAAAAAAATATGTGCAACTTTTATGGTTCTCTCAACACTGCTGGCAAGTACAACTATAAACTCTCATGCAGCCCTACCTGTAGAGAAACTGACGATTTCAAAATCTGCAAGTCATATTGTGCTTATTGTCGGACATAAAAGCAATAAAAATAAGGTTACGGTAAACGACTATACAAAGTCGGCTGACGGCACATGGAAAAAGAACTGGTATGTAAACGGTATTGCAGGTACAAACGGCATTTCTTTTCAAAAAGCTGAAGGTGACAGAAAAACACCTGAAGGAGTATTCAGTGCTATGTTCGCCTTCGGACTTCAGGATAATCCGGGAAGCATCTTGGAATATCGTAAAATCGGTGACGACGATTACTGGGTAGATGATTCAAACAGTGCATACTACAATAAATGGGTAAATGCATCAAATGTAAAAAAAGACTGGAATTCAGCTGAAGATTTAAAAGCGGCTCATCCTTTCTATAACTATGCATTGGCACTTAACTATAATACAGAGGCCATACCGGGTAAGGGATCAGCAATCTTTATTCATTGTACAAAAACCGACAACGATACTTCATCAGCCGGTTGTATAAGAATTCCTGAGGAGTACATGAAAAAACTCGTAAACAGCGTAGATGCCGATACAAAGATTGTTATAATTGAAAATGTAGATAAGCTTACAAGCTATTAATAAAAAACGTACCGATTCGGTACGTTTTTTATTTAAAACATTATTCTCAATAATCTGAGAATATGCTTTTTATCATTTCCTCCGCTTCATTATCAGACAGATCATAATTTTCCTGAACAACCTTTATATTCTCATAAATTTCTGCCAGCTCCTCCGGATCTCTGCTCTCAAAGTCCTTTGAGTCTGCAATATTATGTTCATATAAGATCTCATCTATCTCCTGCCTTGCAATTATATTAAAATCATCCTTCACAAGCTGACCGTTTTCATCCCTGAGAAATCCGCTTCCTACAGGTGAGTTCAAAAAAGGAATAATATCCGTATCAATATTGGCAACAGCATTTAAAGTATATACTCCGGCATTTTCAGCATTTGACATATACTCTTCATCCTCATCTCCTGCAGTGAATCTCCATCCGCTGTCTTCTTTGCGGTCGGCATGCTCTCTGTACATATATCCGACCTTTCTGCCTTCTACCATTATTCTGTCGGAAGCTATACAACCCTCAGGACCGTCTGTGTGAAAAAGATCTTTTAAATCTTCAGGTTTTATACAACATTTTTTATTCATTATAAATTACTCCCCCTATTAATTTTCTAAAATTTCTTCTATTATTTCGCTTATCTCAATTGTTTTAAAAGGCCATAGTTCCGACTTATTTGTAATATCATCATAAAAATGCTCAAGTGAGTCGGCAGGTGAGAGTACTCCCAGACTGTATGGTTTTAATTTTACCTTGCCTATTTTCTTTAAATATGGCAGTAATACACCCAAATCTTTATGATTAAACCAGCAGTCTGTTTCAAGTACAAACTCGGTATTCATTTTCTTATACGCAATACTGCTGTTTAAAAAATCATCTATGGTAGGCTCAAAATCCTGTAATGTTCTTGCACAGGCTATATGATAGTCTATCTTTCTCGGTCTAACTTCCAAATCCGAGACAAAACAGATACCATATTTATTCTCAAACTTTATCGAGATAACATCTCCAAGTTCAAAATACGGTTCTCTACTTTTAACGGACTTAGGCTTTTTAATCGGTCTTGGATTCTCACTTTGAATTTGAAGAGCTAATTTATTTAAAGCTTTCTGTCTTGCTTTTACCGCCCTTTCGTCTATCTCGTTCCATAGTTTGCTTGCACCTTTTGATATAATTTCCATAGCTTTATTTTTTATATCTTCATCCAAATGTCCTATCTTCCAAAGCGCATAGGCAAGAGATGTCCAGTATATCTCTGTATACAATTCATCTATGCAAAAATTTGCTTCCTCATCAAGCCATTCTCTTTTAATAAGCTCAACATCTGTTCCATCCTTATATCGCTCCACGATATCATTATAAATATCATAAGCATCATCACTGTCTATAATTTTAACTCCGTCTATCGCCATAAGACTCCTTATCTTGATAATAATTTTGTAAACAGCTTCTTTAAATTAGTTATATTGCCGTTTCTAAAGTCCTCATCTGTGACTATCATATTTATCTTCTCAATTATTTGTTTATTCAGCTTGGATTCAATTACTTTGTTAAGCCAGTCAACATCATCAATTGACTTAATTCCAAGGTAAATTTGCTCATATATGTAGACACATACTTCTCCTATTCCAAGGACTATAGCACCTGCAACAGCTGCATTTATTACAGAAGCCGCCAAATTAATTGCAGGAATTGCCTTTAGTGCATTTATAGCCGCCTTTGCAGCCACAACTACAGTTCCCGCTTCCACCAGAGAAGCTATGAATCTTTTAGAATTCTTGTCGATCTTAATACCATATATCTTTGCTATAGCATTTATTTCACCGCTTTCCAAAGGTGTTAACAAGACCGCATCTGAAAGAGGAATAGGAATTGCCGCTATTGCCACGGCACTCAAAGTAAAAGTAGCAATTGCAGTTTGTGCAAATGATCTTTTTCTGTTTAGTTTAAATGCTTCAATGTCTTTTTTTGCTGCTTGCATACCTTCAGGTATCAAATCATAGGTCATATCTATAAGCTCAGTTATACCTTCCTGTGCCACAAACTGTTCTTCATCTATTTCATATATCAAAGCAACTACAGGAATAATGCCCTTCAAGTTTTTTGAACTTTTCAGCTTTCCAAAAACCTCTTCCACCATATGTATATTTTTCTCACGCTCCGGCTTTGAATATGATTTTGTAATTACAACGATAATCGGAACCGAAGGATACATTGATGTTGCTTTTGAAAGACTTTTTATTGCCTCCGGAAATAATTTACTCGATGTACCTTCAACGCAAAACCATATAACATTTATATCAGAATTCTCTCTTCCCTCTTTAACAGCCGTTTTAGACCATTTCTTTACTGCATTGACAGCCCTCATTCTTTAAAAAAACGAAGGCTCAAATCCTACAGTATCTATAATGCGAAAATCCAATACATCGCTTTCATACACTTTCAGTTCCTTTGTTGTTCCCTTATCACCAAAATCCGTTTCAGCTATTTCTTCACCTAAAACAGCATTGATTAAAGTAGATTTGCCAACACCGGAATCACCTATAACCAGTATGTTACCTTTATCCATACTTTTCTCCATTTATTATTTCTTATTCTACTCAGCAACCACTTATTCTCTTATTCCATTATAAAAGCAATTGATATATAGTCAATGTATTGATATTTAAACTGTAAAAAACCGGAGAAGTATTCATTCTCCGGCTAATATTAATCTATCAATATTTAATTATACTTTTATCTAAAACAATTCACTCAGTATAGTTTCAGGTATGCACATCATAACCGTACGCTCTGGATCCACTACCTGACAAAACCTTAAATCACCAACTGCACTGATTAACATACCGGCATCATTGAATGAAAGTCCAAGCTTCTTTTGCATTACCTCATTTGCAATTCTTACTGCATGAAATACAGCTTTTTCAATCTCTTCATGAGAATAGATTACACCACAGATATCATCGTTTTCAAGCATCGGTGTCTCAATACTAACACCCTTTATTACAGAGAGTCTCACTGTAACATCAGCTGAAATTTCCACACCGCTGACCATTATTTCTCCGTCTCCCATGGCTGCATGTACATCTCCTAAAGAAAATATTGCTCCGACATGAAATACAGGGAAATAAAGAGTTGCTCCTTTTGCAATTCTCTTATTATCCATATTTCCACCATGATTTCCCGGTGTACCGCAATTTATAGCTCCGCTCTTTGGTGCTACACCAATTACTCCAATCATAGGATTTACATCAAATACAATATTTTCATTAAAGTAAACCTTATTGTCTTCCACTTTCAAACGCTTTACAGACTCTTCTTTTACCAAAGAGCCAAGTACTCCATTATCAGGGAGTGCGCAC
The DNA here is from genome assembly GCF_000512995.1 of Lachnoanaerobaculum sp. MSX33. Taxonomy (NCBI): domain Bacteria; kingdom Bacillati; phylum Bacillota; class Clostridia; order Lachnospirales; family Lachnospiraceae; genus Lachnoanaerobaculum; species Lachnoanaerobaculum sp. MSX33. Next base: position 15,727 of record NZ_AZXX01000060.1, read on the forward strand.
ATTACACCTTGGTTTTCAAGTTTAATGTCAAGTATTTCAACCTTCAGCACATCACCTGCAAGAGCATTTTTTACATAAACAGGTCCTGTAGCCGGATTGATACAATCCCAGTTCAGGCTACCGATAGATGAACCCTCTTCACTTAACTGATTATCAAAGCAATCATGTGTACGAAAGATTAGAGTTTCACCGTCCTCAACTTCCGCTACACATTTATTTTTTCCATCAAATGCAAAAACCATTTTGTTTTCTATTATTTTCATATCTTCACAATCCCATATTCTTTTTTACTACAGGATTTTCTCCTTTCTGCTAAATATTCAGTATAATATCTAATTTCTAAGAATACCTTTAAGCTCTCTTATAAGACTGTCTACAATTACTAAAGCATTGTCATAGTTTCTTTTTATGATTTCCCATTCCCTTTCAAGCTCTTCATTATTAAAGAAGCTTCTTTCTTCCCTTGAATGTACAGGCTCTAAGCAGGCCTGCGTCTTGTATCTTTCCACAAGAGCTTCCGGATATTCACCATATTTATTCTTATACTTTTTTCGTAATAGTATAAAATCTTTATTATCATATAATATTTCAATAAAAAAATTCCCATACTCATAATCCGGAAGAAGCTTAGAAAAAATCATTCGTATAATATCAGAAGACAAATCATCCGCATGTGTAAAAAATGAGACCTCAGAAAAGTCTCTATTATGAATATAATTATTCCGTATATACAGACAATATGAAAAATGGTACTCTATAGCAACCGGATTCTCCATAAGGTATTCTTTATCTTCTGCAGACATATCCTTTAGACAATCCTCTGCCACCTCATTTATAAACTCTATTTTATTTTTACAACTAACTTTTTTCCTCATATAAAGCTCTTATATATTTAATACAATCCAACAAAATCCTTCCAAAAGTCAAGACCTTTCTCTGTAACTATACTGCTCATCAAATCAATAAAATCTTTTTCGATATTCTTCCAAAGGCTATATTGACCTGTTCCCATAGCTTTGACCAGCTCTTCAAAGTCTGAAGCTATTTGTATTTTATTATCATAGCTCATATCACTTGTAAATGCATATATCTTTCCTGTTTTACATTCAAGCAGAACAGTATATGGATCTCCATTTGCAATAATAATAAGACCTTCTTTTTGTAAGATATGATAATCACCGTATTCGAGATTTCTATTTATTAACCAATCAAGTCCCGTCTCATCATTATTGCCAAATTGATAACTTAAAAAACCGACATTACCCCAGTTATATTTTAAAATATAATCCGAGAATACCTGATCTAAAGATTCTATTTTCAGCAGTTGTTTTACTTTATTAATACTTGAATATGGAATCATCTCTTCTCTGAGAATCATTCCGTCAGTTATCTCTTCATCAAGTCCCTTGGTTTCATCAAGAATCGAAGATATTATCTCATCAATTGTTAATAGTTTCATATATGCACCATTTATATCCTGTTTAGACTATAAACTCAATATATTTTCTCCTCAAATAATTCAAATATTTATACAGCTCTTTTTCCACTAAATTTACACTATTTTTTCACTATTTTACATTAGTGGTTTGTAATGCTCTCGCTTCCCTACGGTCCAGCATAACAACCGCCTCCGCAGTTCGCCGTTTCCGTTCTGTCTGCGTGCTTCGCACTTGACAATCACAGACGGCTATTGCATGGGTGGTTTGTAATGCTCTCGCTTCCCTACGGTCGCGACAGCATAACAACCGCCTCACAATTAACTGTGTTTGGGAACATGTCTACTCCGACACATTTTTCCATTCTGTATCCTGCGGCTTCCATTATTTTAAGATCTCGTACAAAAGATGTAGGTTTGCAGGATATGTACACGATTTTCTTTGCACCGAATTCCAGTATCTTTGGAAGTGCTTTTGGATGTATTCCGTCTCTTGGAGGATCAAGTATTATAATATCCGGATTAAAACCTAATGTATCCACAACTTTTAATACATCTCCTGCTATAAATTCACAGTTATCAAGACCGTTTTTCTTTGCATTTTCTATGGCGGCTTCTACAGCCTCCTCTACAATTTCCACACCATAAACCTTTTCCGACTCGGGTGCAAGAAGCTGTGCAATAGTTCCTGTACCGGAATACAGATCGAATACAGATTTCCCTGCCGTATCTCCAAGATACTTTCCGGCAACATTGTATAAAACCTCTGCTCCCTTGGAATTGGTCTGGAAAAATGAAAACGGTGTTATCTTAAAATCCAGACCGTTTAATCTCTCTGTAATGTAGTCCTTACCATGTAATAGAGTTGTACCTTGATTGAGTACCGCATCGGCATATGAATCATTCTTTGTATGCAAAATTCCTCCGATGCTTCCGTTTAAAATCCCCTTATCAGTCTCTGACTTTATATAATCTGCCCATTCTTTTATAAGTTTTGCTTCTTCAACACCAAGTACTGAAGGATTTGGCAATGTATTAGGATCCTCTACAAAACCGAAACTGCTTGTAGTTACCAAAGAAACTAAAATCTCTCCAGTGTACTCACTTCTTCTGATAAGTAAATGTCTTAAAAAACCTGTATGACTGTTTTTATGAAAGTATGATACTTTTCTCTCCTTAAAGAAGTTTAAAGTAAGCTCAAGTATCTTGGTAAAATCACTGTCAACTATCTTACATTCAAACACATTAACTATATCATAGTGACTGCCCCTCTTATGCATACCAAGTGCCAAATCACCGTCTTTTCTTTCATCACCGAATGAAAACTCCATCTTATTTCTGTATGCCAGATACTTTGGTGAAGGTATAACTCCCTCCCACTCAAAATCCTTATCTGTTGCACCTTCCATAAGCGCTTTTAACTGGTCGTTTTTTAATTTAAGCTGATTATCATAGCTTATGGTTTGATAAGTACAGCCTCCACATACCTCATAATGTATGCATGGACTTTCATTATCCTCTAATTTTGATTTCTCAATTATGTTTAAAGTTCTTCCCTCGAGCTTTCCTTTTCTCTTTTTTGTAATTGCAAACTCTACGGTTTGACCTAAAATGCCTTTCTTTATAAGTACCTTTTCACCTTCATAATTTACATATGAACTGTCCGGAAACTGACTTTCTGTAATCGTACCCTTAAAAATATCGCCTTTTTTCATTATCACCTCATAAAAGATAAGGCGACCTCAAGGGCCGCCATCATATCATGTTATTTCTTATTCTTCTGTTTCATCATCAAAGTCATAGTCAAAATCATCATCAAAGTCTTCTTCGAAGTCTTCAAGATAATCAGGTGTGAAGAATTTATATACTGCAAAAGCAATACCTGCTACAGCAGCGATTGCACCGATAATAGCCAAAACCCATATGATGGTATTTTTCTTCTTCTCATCTTCTTCTCTCTTTGCCAAAAGACTGTTAAGTCTTGATGCATTAACTAATTCTTCCATTCTAGAACTTAAATTATTAAATTTATCCATAACCATACCTCTCTTTTAAAGATATATTTTGTGTAAAAAGTCAGGCAAAATGCTTAACTACTCAATTAATTGATTCTATCATATTTTAACCAGCTTGGCAAACCCTGCATACATCTTTTTAATTCCAAATTTCTCAAAATTTACTTTGACTTCAAAATCTCTGTCTCCGTCAACTATTTCAAGAACTTTGCCTGTTCCAAACTTTATATGCTTTACAGTATCACCTACAGCATAGTCAAGACTCTGCGCTTTTTCAACTTTAAACTGCTTTCCGAAACTAAGAGTCTTCTCAAAATTATTATTGGTTTTGGCTTTACTCTCCCAAGGCAATGCTTCGCCAAAACTGGCGCTTCTTTCTGTATACCTTTTTTCGGTATCAAGAACATGTTTATTTAAAAGTTCCCTCGGGATTTCACTTACAAATCTTGACATCAAAGAATACCTTGTTTCTCCGTTAACCATTCTCTGCTTAGCCGAAGTAAGTATAAGATTTTTCTTTGCTCTTGTTATACCTACATAAGCGAGTCTTCTCTCTTCTTCCAAATCCTCTCTTGAATTTGAACTCATAGCACTTGGAAAGAGCCCTTCTTCCATACCTGCAAGATATACAGTATCAAACTCCAAACCCTTAGCACCATGTAAAGTCATAAGTGTTATCCTGTCGGCATTTTCATCCATCCTGTCAATATCTGCAACCAAAGATACATCTTCAAGGAATAGTGAAAGTTCTCCGTCCTCATATTCTCCCGACTTGTTTATAAGTTCCTCGATATTTTCTTTTCTGCTCTCTCCTTCTATCTCACCCTCCTCATAGAGGCTTTCAATATATCCGGTCTCCTTAAGCAGCTCTTCAATCAGATTTGCAATATTTGCCTTTTGTGCTACCTTCTCTCTAAACTCCTCAATCATTGTAATAAAACTTTTGATTTTATCACTTGCCTTACCTACTCCGGCCATTTCGCTTATACTCATGGCATCATATAAACTTATATTATTTTCATTGGCATACTCACTTACCTTTGCAATAGAGGTAGCCCCTATTCCTCTTTTCGGCACATTAATAATTCTAAGCAAAGCAATATCATCATTTCCATTGGCTATAGTCTTTAAATAAGCAAGCACATCCTTTATTTCTTTTCTTTGATAGAAGTTTACACCGCCCACAAGTTGATATGGAATACCAAGAGTTACACAACGCTCCTCCAAAAGTCTCGACTGAGCATTTGTTCTGTAAAGCACAGCAAAGTCTCTGAAATTATCCCTTGCTCTGTCTCTAATATCCTTTATTATATTGTCAGCCTCTTCATTCGCAGTTTGGAATTGGCGAAGTTCTATATTTTCTCCGCTTTCTCCCTCTGTCCAAAGGCTTTTATCTTTTCTTCCTCTGTTATTTTTTATAACCGCATTGGCCGCATTAAGTATATTTCCTGTGGAACGATAGTTTTGTTCAAGCTTTATTACCTTTACATTTTCAAACCTATCCTCAAAACTCAGAATATTCTCAATATTTGCCCCTCTAAACTTATAAATACTCTGGTCATCATCGCCAACTACACATATATTTCCATATTTTTGTGCAAGTAAATAAATAAGCCTAAACTGTGCCGTATTGGTATCCTGATACTCATCCACCATTATATATCTGAATCTGTCCTGATAATAATCAAGTACTTCAGGACATTTTTCAAAAAGCTCCACACTTCTGCATATCAAATCATCAAAATCCAGGGCATTATTCTTTTTTAGAGTACTTTGATAGATTTCATAGAGTCTTGCCACACCCTTTTCGTATGAATCCACAGCCGACTTCATATATTCAGAAGGTGACATCAGCTCATTCTTACAACTTGAAATAATGTTAAGTACTGCCCTTTCCTTGTATACTTTTGTGTTTATATCATTCTCTTTGAAAATCTTTTTCATAAGAGTTTTTTGATCATCACTGTCATATATTGTAAAGCTGTTGTCAAAGCCTATTTTATCTATAAATCTTCGAAGGAATCTTACACAGCTTGAGTGAAATGTCATTACCCAAACAAAATTTCCCTCTTCACCTATAAGCTTACCTATTCTTTCCTTCATTTCCTTGGCGGCTTTATTTGTAAAGGTGATTGCCATAATATTATAGGGATCTACATGTTTTTCCTCTATCAAATATGCAATCCTGTGCATGAGCACACCGGTTTTTCCGGAACCTGCTCCCGCCAAAAGCAGAAGTGGACCTTCTGTAGTAAAAACCGCCTGTTTTTGTTTATCATTTAATTTATCGTATATAGTAGACATAATACCTCTAAAAATTTTCTTTATTTCATTTTAGACCAAAACATATGTTCTTGCAAGCTTTATAAAAACTCTTCTCTTATCCTTTTATTTATATAATTGAGCACCCTTTTCTTATCTGCACTCCACATAGGTTCAATAAGAAGCTTCTTATCTCCGTCTCCGGTCATTCTATGTATAATTGTACTCTCCGGAAGTATTTTTAAACAATTTATAAGTACCTCTGTATATTCTTCAAGACTCATTATTTTAAACGGGTGCTTTCCATATTCCTTTGCAAGCCTTGTTCCTTTTAATATATGGAGTCCATGTATCTTAATGCCGTCTATCCTCTTTTCTCCTAAATACCGTGCCGTATTATACATATCCTCTTTACTTTCACCCGGCAAACCAAGAATCATATGTACTATTACTTCAAAATTTCTTTTCTTCAGCTCATCATATGTCTTTTCAAATACATCCAGTGTATATCCTCTGTTAAATGCCCTTGCTGTATTTTCATTTATTGTCTGTAGTCCAAGCTCTATCCAAACCGGCTTGATTTTATTTAATTTTTCAAGAGAATTCAACATATCCTCACTGAAACAATCCGGTCTTGTTGCAATGGATAGTGCCACTATTTCTTCTATTAGTATGGCCTGTTCAAACAGGCTGATTAGTCTCTTTGTATCACCGTAAGTATTTGAGAATGATTGAAAATAAGCAATATATTTTCTGTCGTTTTCCTTTATGGAGCTTGGTATCTTAGCAGAGATAAAAGTCTTTGCTTTTTCAATTTGTTCTTTTATATCATCGGCACTTACTGCAAATTCACCTGAACCTTTTTCAGAGCAAAAACTACAGCCACCCACCCCAACCTTTCCGTCACGGTTGGGACAGGTGGCTCCTGTAGTCAGTGCCAATCTATACACTTTTGTTCCAAATTTTTCTTTACAATAATCCGATATTGTTTTTATCATAATCCCGCTTCCCTCCCTCACACAAACAGTCAGTAATTGGTAATAACAGTTATCTATAACAATACACTTGTACACTATCGGGGCATAACTATAAACAAATGCTTGCCCAAGGCTCCGATATGTATGCAAACGCACATTTTTTACTCGCCCTGAATATGCTACCGTCTAAAAAAATTATTCTATAAGTTCTGTAGTCCAGTTTGTTTCCTGAATCTTATTATCTATAAGTCTGATTTCTTTTGCTGTCTCATCAGTCTCTTTTTGCCAAGCTTTAACATCTATCACAGAAAGAATCTTTATCTCAGTGCTTCTTGCTCTGTCTGTATTACTACTTCCTACATAAACTATATCTCTGTATGCACTTGCCTTTAACACCAAAGCGTCCTTTCTGGCAAGCAATTCAGTAATAGACTTTCCGTCAACCATTGTTTCACAATTTGTCTTATTAATAGCTGCTATCAAATACTCAAGTCTGTCTATGCAGGCATCAAGTTCCTTTTTCAAATCCTTAGGATTCTCTGTAGGCTTTTCACCTTCCTGTACCAATACATTTCTGTTCACTCTGGCCTTCAAATCCTCAATCTTTATATTAAGATCCGCTCTTTCCTGTAATGCTACTGCTAATTTCATATAACTCCCTTCACATCCTATTCTTTCTTCTCTTTAATTTGAATTACAATTGACATCAGTATAAAGCATATACCTACAAAAATCCTCAGACTCATATGTTCTCCAAGGAATATTACTCCAAGTAAAATACTGCTCACCGGCTCTATAGTGCTAAGAAGTGCCGCCGTCTGAGCTCCGCACATAGGTGCACCGATTTGAAATGTTGCAAGTGCCAATGTAGATATAACTGCCGCCATAAACACACTCATTCCTATAGCCGTGGCATTCATTTGAAATCTGAACTTACCGGATACAAGCATTACGATTGCAATCTCTATTGCAAGTAAAAATGAAAGCCATGCAGACATTTTAATTACAGGTATCTTACCGGCTTTTCCATGTGTCAACACTAAAATGTATATGGCATATCCCACACCTGAAGCAAGTGCCATAACCATTCCCAAGATATTTATATTTCCGTCAGGTTGATAAAATACTCCGATACCTATTGCACAGAATAATAAACATAACAGCTTTATCTTACTTATTTTCTTTCTGAAAATCAACAACTCAAGTAAAATAACAGCTGCAGGATAAGAAAAATGCAATGTGGAAGCTAAACCTGATGATATATAACTGTATGATAAAAATAACAGTATACACATAATAACTTCGGGAACAGACAAAATAAATATTGATATAAACTCATCCTTAGTTAACCATATACTCTGTCCCATTAACATATAAATAGCTGCAAATACCGTTCCGCTTATCAAAAACCTAAGCACAAGCAAACTGTATGCATCGCCACCGTGAGCATATATGATTTTTGCAAAAAAAGGTTGCAGTCCGAAGAAAAATCCGGACAGTAATAAGTATACTTCACCCTTTATACGAATTTTCTTTTCCATAATTCCCCCTCAAATCCAATATTAATTTCATTATACAATATTGCTTTCAAAAATTCATCTATAATCATATATCCATTGATTTTCCGTTCAGGAAAGCTTCCGTCAATATCTCATCTTCATTATATACAAGTTTAAGTGAGAAAAAGTTTTTTCGCTCTTCCAAGAGTTTCAGAAAAATTTTATCACCTTCCCATAAATTCAGATTCAATACTTCTTTTTTATCTATCCATTTTAGTACACCTTCATTACATTCAATAGGCTCTCCCACTACATTTCTACCCACAAAAAGGTGCATATACTCTATAACTTCTTCACCTGTTTTGCCGTAAACAAAGGTGACAATACCTCTAAAATCAAAGTCACAAAGCTCATATCCTGTCTCTTCCCTTACCTCTCTGATAAGGCAATCTTCAGTACTCTCCAGTTCTTCAAAATGTCCGCCTACACCGATCCACTTATCTTTATTTATATCATTTTTCTTGCTTACTCTATGTAACATCAGGTATTTATCATCTCTCTCAATATAACATAGCGTACAGAGCTTAATTTTTCTCATCATCATCCTTTCTGTTTCCATTTTTATCAAATCTTTTTCTAAGTGATATTTCTGTCGGAATAACCGGTATAAGCATTACAGCCATCTGAACATAGCATATTATCATGCCTGCAAATCCTACAGTGTCTTTGTCCTTTCCGATAAAAAAGAATAATACAATTATACTTATTAACCCCAATACAATACCAAATCTAAACCAGAGCTTTCCGAAAAATCTATGAGCGTATTCCCATGTATCGGCATTTCTCATAGACATTATGGTTCTGTATCCGAAGGCAAACTTACTCATCCCTATTTTTGGCGGTTTTTTCTCAAAAACACGTCCGAAAATTATCATAACCAAAGGAATAAGTAAGTTCATTACAAGCATAAAAATCCAAAAATTCATAAGTCCTCCTACAGTCATATATTATTGTTCTAATTCATAAAATCAGCCAAAAAAAGTCCAACATCTATCCTTATTATGCTATAATATTAACATATATATTTTTATACTTAAAGTCCCATTCTAATATAAATTCAGGACAAAAAAGTTATAAATCGTGATTTCACAAAAATGAAAGGAACAAAAAATGAAGCTGATGCATCTATCCGATTTGCACCTTGGAAAGCGTGTAAATGATTTTTCCATGTTGGAGGACCAAGCCTATATACTTAATAAAATCCTAAATATTATTGATGATGAAAAGCCTACCGGGATAATACTTGCAGGGGATATATATGATAAGCCCATCCCTCCTGCAGAAGCTGTGGAACTCTTTGATGACTTTTTATATAAATTGTCACAAAAAAATATACAGGTATTTATTATAAGCGGAAACCATGATTCTGCCGAACGTATTGCTTTCGGTGCAAGACTATTTGACAAAACCGGTATTTATCTGTCACCCGTATATAACGGTACTATCTCACCTATAGAAGTGCATGATGATTTTGGGAAATTAAATATCTACATGTTGCCATTTATTAAACCTGTACATGTAAGGAGATATTTTCCGGATAAAGAAATAACATCCTACACCGATGCAGTTTCCACAGTGATTGAAAATATGCATATAGACACAAGTAGCAGAAATATCCTTGTAACACATCAGTTTGTAACCGGTTCTTCCCGCACCGAGTCGGAAGATGTATCAGTCGGTGGTAGTGATAATGTTGACTCTGTGGTTTTCAAAGACTTTGACTATGTTGCACTTGGTCATATTCACCGCTCTCAAAGCTGTGGTAGTGAATATATAAGATATTGCGGTACTCCGCTAAAATACTCTTTTTCGGAATCAAAGGATACTAAAAGTATAACTGTTATTGACATAAAGGAAAAAGGTAATATAAAACTTGACTTTATCCCTCTTACACCACTTAGAGATATGGTGGAGCTGAAGGGAACATATGAAGAACTTATGCTAAGGAGCTTTTATGAAAATACCACATACCCTGATGATTATGTTCATATAACATTGACAGATGAAGATGATATACTTGATGTTATCACGAGGCTTCGTGTAGTATATAAAAATATTATGAAGCTTGATTATGACAATCAAAGGACCAGAAGCAGCTCTGAGATTAATCTTATAAATGATATGGAATCAAAGTCACCTCTGGAATTATTTGACATTTTCTACGAGTCAAGAAACGGTCAACATTTAAGCGATATACAAAAAGATTTTATTGAAAATATTATTGAAGATATTTGGAGGAATAAATAATGAGACCGATAAAGCTAACTGTTTCAGCATTTGGACCTTATGCCGGAAAGACGGAGTTTGATTTTGATAAGCTTGGTACGGGTGGACTCTATCTTATAACCGGAGATACCGGAGCCGGAAAAACAACTATATTTGATGCTATTACCTACGCACTCTATGGGGATCCCAGCGGTAATAACAGAGAAGTTTCCATGTTCCGCTCAAAATATGCCGATATTAACACACCGACATTTGTTCGCCTCACTTTTAACTATAAGGGAAAAGAATACACTATAGAAAGAAATCCTGAATACGAAAGAGCTGCGCAACGAGGAAATGGACTTACCAGGCAAACAGCAGGTGTGGAGCTTATTCTTCCTGACGGAAAACCTCTTACAAAGACAAAGGAAGTAGACAATGCTATAAATAATATTATAGGCATTAACAGAGAACAGTTTTGCCAAATAGCAATGATTGCACAGGGTGATTTTTTAAAGTTGTTGATTTCGCCTACCAAAGAGAGAATTGAAATATTCAGGCATATCTTTAAAACAAAACTTTATTCAGATTTGCAGGATAGATTAAAGTCCGAATTATCTGTACTTAATAACGATTGCTCAAAAATCAAGCAAAGCATATCACAGTACATAGCCGGAATAAACTGTTCCGACTCTTCGCTTTTGTCACTTGATGTCACAAAGGCAAAAAACGGCGACCTGCCTACTGATGAATGTATTTTACTTATTGAAAAACTGATAGATGAAGATACTTTAGCTCAAGAAAAGGCTGACAATTCTATAACTGAAATAGAAAAGCAACTGGATATATTAAAAATAAATATTGAGCGTGGTGAAGAGTTTGTTAAAGCCAAGCAAGCATTTGAACAAAATAAAGCAAGGATTTTAAAGTTGACTGAAGAGAAATCTTCTCTTACTAATGCATTGGAAGAAGAAAAGAAAAAAACATCTGTTCAGGAAGAACTTACCAAAGCATCTGCCACCATACAGGCACAATTGCCTGACTATGATGAGTTGGACCAAAAGGAATCCAAATTAAAAGGCAATGCTTTAAATATTGAAAAAAATAAAGCAGCACTCACAAAAACTCTTAAAGATATTGAGGATTTACAGGCTGAAATAGAACGCTTAACTGAGGAAGCAAAAGCTCTGCAAAAATCCGGTGAACAAAAGATTTTATTTGAAAATCAAAAAACAATTCATTTGGAAAGTCTTTCAAAGCTTGAAGCTCTGTTAAAGAGTATGGAAGAACTGAAAAAAGTTTCTGCAAATTATAAAGAAGCGAAGAAAATATTTGAAGAAAAAAAACTCATGGCAAGTGAGCTTGACGCATCATTTAGAGTAAAGTACAATCTTTACCTTGATTCTCAGGCAGGCCTTTTGGCGGAAAACCTTGTCGATGATATGCCTTGTCCTGTATGTGGCTCACTCTCACATCCTAAAAAGGCAATCAAACCTACACAAGTGCCAAAAAAAGATGAACTTGATATTCTTCAATCTAAAGTTTCAAAGGCAAATGATGATGCAAATACAGTCAGTCAGAAAGTAGGAAACTTAAAAGGTGTGCTTGATGAAAAGAAAGATACTACAGTAAACTCAATTAAAGAGTTACTTGGAGATATTGATATGAGTAATGCCACCGATATTACAAAGGATAAAATAAGCGAGCTTAAGACTAATATAAAGGAACTTGAAGAAAATATTGAAATAGCAACAAAAAACAGCTCCAGAAAAGATGCTATTGAAAAAAAACTTCCTCAGTTACGCACAAAGAAGGATGAGTTACAAAACAGTATTGTTGATATAAACAATACTATAAGTACTTTGGAATCCGAGAATAAATCACTTAATTCAAGAATCATTGATTTAAAAGAAAAGCTGGTATTCTCTTCAAAACTTGAAGCATCCAAGGAAATTCAAAAAAATGAAGCTCAGATTTTAAAAATCAAAAAAGATATAGATCTGGCCACAAAGAGTTTAAAAGAATGTAGTGAAAATCTTGCCTCCGCAGTTGCAAGGAATGATGTACTCTTAAAGCAAATGGAGGGCAAGCAGGAAGTTGACCTTGAAGCCGAAAAAATCAAGCTAAATGAGCTTGAATCAAACAGAATTCAGCTTAGAAAAAACAAGGAATCTATTCATAGCCGAATTGTAAATAATAAGTCAAACTGTGACAATATAAAGCTAAAATCTTCTGAGCTTATAGATATTGAAAAAAAATATACATGGGTAAAGGCTCTGTCAGATACTGCAAACGGCAATATCACGGGAAAGGATAAAATAATGCTTGAAACATATATTCAAATGCATTATTTTGACAGAATAATTTCCAGAGCCAACACGAGGCTTATGATAATGACCGGCGGACAATATGACCTTGTTCGAAGAGAAGAAGCCCTTAGTAAAGTTGGTCAAAGCGGCCTTGACCTTGATGTAATAGACCACTACAACGGTACTACCAGAAGTGTAAAATCACTCTCAGGCGGCGAATCCTTTAAAGCTTCTTTGGCTCTGGCACTGGGACTCTCTGATGAGATACAATCCTCAGCCGGCGGTATACAGCTTGATACCATGTTTATTGATGAGGGCTTCGGATCACTTGATGAAGACTCCCTCGCTCAGGCAATGAATGCCCTTGCCTCACTTGCAAGCAGCAATAAGCTTATCGGCATCATCTCCCATGTGGGTGAACTAAAGCAAAAAATCGACAAACAAATTATTGTTAAAAAGGACAAAACCGGCGGAAGCAGGGCTGAAATAATAGCATAAACAAAGGCTGTAGTAGTCATTTTCGATTACTGCAGCCCTTTTAATAATTATAAAGTTTTATATACTATTTTTTAATCCACTCTCCCAAAGATCCGTCTAAAATCTCACTAAGATAATAATTTATTCCGTTTTCATTAATCCATCCGGTCTCCATAATTCCGTCTTTATCAAACTTAAACCATGCATTTCTATTTGTATAAGGATTAAATATGTATGCCCACTGAGATGTTACATTCTTTCCGTTTTCCACATATTTCCAAACATTGTGACCGTTTACGGTTTCTTTTTTCCATCCTGTAAAAGTATTATGAAATACTTTCTTAGATCCCTTAAAAGAGCTTCCGCTTGATGAACTCAACCTGCGGTTTTTTGCCTTGCTGTTTGAGTTCTTCGGTATAACGACTCTACCATCATTCGGTAATTTATCCTTTGGCTTTTCTTCAGTTATATTGTTGTTTTTACTTGGTGTGTCAGGAATAATTTTTTCTCCTGCTTTATTATTCTCATTATCGACATTGTCTTTTAATTTTAAACTAACATCACTAAAAGTAATATTTGCATTCCTTGCAACAAAAAATCCAACATAAATATATTCTGAATCAATTTGTGTCAACGGATAATCAAACCCTGCACTTACCGGTTCATTTTCTCCATATTTTACCATGTAACCATCTTGAGTTTTTGTTAAAGTAAGATCAAGTTCATCACCTTTTTGATAAATAATATTTGCAACACCACCATCATGCAATTTCGAATTTTTTCTTCCAAATCCGTTTATCTTACCTTGCATTCTTGAACCGGCAACAACATAGTCACCTATACTATCTGTAATTGACCTGTCGACATACATATCATCTCTTGCCATAAGCCCAAATGATACTTGATCATTTTTTGCAATATCATTTATTTTTACTTTTGCTTTAAGTGTAAACTCCGTATTTGCAGGTAGCCTTTTATAGTACATCATAATACCGTCTACATTAGATGCAATCTTTCCCCTGTTGTTTTTAACTGTAAGATTTATACTCTTATCTGACTTGAATACCTCAAAGTCTCCACCTGTAATCTTATCTTCACCACCTACATTACCAAATACAGAACCTGTAAATACATTTCCTTCAACATCCGAAAATTCAGGCCAGTTTTTAGATTCCTCTGTAGGTGTAATATAATCTATGACTTTATAATCTTTATTAATCGCATCTTCAAAGAAATCTTCCTTTACAGGGTATTCTCTCTTTTTAGAATATTTTTTTAGTGTTGTATCTGCATTCGCTATCAAATATGCATTTCGTTTAGCACCATATAGATTTGTATGGGTTTTATCCAATCCCTTAGGTACAAGTTTATCACCTTCCTTTTTTGCACCTGTATATGCATATAGATATCTCGCATCATTACCCATCTCAATATTTAAATCTATTGTTTTTTCTGTCAAATCAATATATTCAAGACCTAGCTGATTTGACATATCAATCAACGCTTTTCTATAATCACCACCTTTAAATATATTATTACCTACCACTACATCATTGGTTATGTGTCCTGAAGGTGAATTATAACTCTCTGATGTGTTATCATCTGTAAGTCTTGCAATCGGTGTAACTATTATCGGAGTAACACCTCTATCCAATGCCGGTTTTACATAATTTTTATATACTGAATTCGCAAAACTTCCTTCATTTTCATAACTACTATTTGGATCCGTATATCTTGATAATTCGCTCTTTTCATCATTGTGACCGAATCCTATAATTAAGAACTTCTCATTATCACCATCTCCCAGTTTTGGTACATCAGAATTACCGTTTAAGAGTACATCATAGTTTTTCATGGTTGTGAAATCTTTGCTTGATGCTCCTGATACGGCTAAATTATATACTTCTGCATTTAAATAGTTCTTTAACTCTTCTCCGTATCCTACCCTTGGAATATAATAATTATCATTAAAACCTGAAACGGTTGAATCTCCTACCACCCAAACAGTTGCTATATTTTCATCTTCCCCAAAAGCTCTACCTCCTGCACCTGAAGAAAGCCTTTCTTTAGCTTCCGGTTTTAAAAGCAAAAGCCCGTTCATATCGATTTTTCCGTCTTCGTTTCGCTTCGGATCATTTTCAGTATTAAGGTTAATGAAATCATTTTCATCCACGGTAATTACTTTTGAAGCAGTATTTTTTGAAATATTCTCATCTTTATTCCAATAAAAAGTTGTTCCGTCCATTACATCTGAAACCGGTTGGCTTTGCAAAGAAAGCTGCTCTCCTATATTCGTTCCCTTTCTAAATGACAATATACCTTTAGCACTGAACTCTGTTTTTAATGTTTTATCACTTGTATACAAAGCAACATTATAACTTCCGTTATTATATGATGTTGAATTTGAAATCTTTATATTCGGACCTGAATTTGAATCAATTCCCTTTGCTTTATTTTCATATGAAATTGAATTATCAAGTTTATGTGCACCGGATACATTTGAGCCACCCATTTTAAATCCGTTACCGTTTCCGGCATCCAACATTATATTAGGCTTTTCAAACGACAAATTTCCGTACTCATCCACTGTTCCCGGTGCAAATTCAAAGTTCTTTTTATTACCGCCGTTCTTTATCAGTATATATCCGTTTCTATAAGCCACACTATTTTTTATTGTTACATCTCCTATAGACCCGGTTGCCACTTTGGCAAACAGATCCCAGCCGTCATCAGCATTATATGCCGCAATACAACCGTCAAAAACATTACCTACTCCCGATGTGATCTTAGCTGCAAATCCGTCAGCATCTTCCATAGCCGAATCGGCATTATTCATTGACGTACAGTTTAAAATATAGTTGTAACTCGGCCATTTATCTTTAGAATCTTCGCTGCTCCCTGAAATCTGCAGTCCGGTTGTTCCGTTATTAAACAAATTTAACCTTTCCACTGTATTATGGCTTCCCGAGATTCCAAGTCCTTTATATCCGTCTGCAGTATTCGCAATATTAAACTGCTTAAGTTCCCAATAATCTCCGCCAAGGCTAAATCCCTTACCGCTTCTCTTAAAGTCTAATGTTGCAAAACCACCGTCTCCCTGTATTCTTATAGGATTATCTTCTCTTCCGTTTCTTCCCTTTTGTACAATTAGAGACTTATTTGACATATCATAAACTTCAGGCTTCAATAATATTGTCTGCCCCGGCTTCGCATACTTTATTGCAGACTCCAAGCTTATTGCATTATCATACCCTGAACCGTCATTTTCATCCAAGCCTGTATTTGATACATATATATAAGAGTCTTTTCCTATAGTCCTTAATGATACACTTTTATTTAATGTAACAGTTTCATAAGATTTAAGCTTCACAAAAGGTTCAGGTTCATAACCTGCTTCCGGGGTAAACTCAACACTGAAGTTTTTACCTGCTGATAAATCATAATCTTTCTTAAGTTCCTCATTATTAACGACTTCCACGCTGTCTTTAAGTACATTATCCTGATAAATTTTAGCCGATCCGTTTGCATTGGCTTTAAACACTAATGTATAATTTTCTTCTGCCGCAGTATCAGGACTTGTAATCTTAGCCTGTAGATCTATATATCTGCTTTCTTGAGGTCTCCAATCATTTGCATCAAACTCACTCTTTTCAAATTTTATATTTGAATATGTGACATTCATACCTCTTGCAACAGCAAATCCTACATATGCAAAACGATCCTGTACATTC
Organism: Lachnoanaerobaculum sp. MSX33; assembly: GCF_000512995.1. Taxonomy (NCBI): domain Bacteria; kingdom Bacillati; phylum Bacillota; class Clostridia; order Lachnospirales; family Lachnospiraceae; genus Lachnoanaerobaculum; species Lachnoanaerobaculum sp. MSX33. The sequence goes on from NZ_AZXX01000060.1 coordinate 32,697, forward strand.
ATAGGGTCGTTTAACTCTTCATATCCGCTTATACTGTTTGCACGAATATCCTTTGCCTGTATAGGAATTTCATACTTATAAAGCTCAGAGCCGTCCATAGCAAGCTGATATACAACATAGCTTGAAGAATTTTTCTCCAACCTGACTCTGTAAGTATCTCCACTGCTTACCTTGCCTCCGTCCTTGTCAAATCCTAATCTGTAAACTTTAAATGTATCGGGATTAGGCTTTATCTTATTATCAATACCTGTGTATGCCCTTACTCCAAGCATATCTTTTACTTGACTTGTAGAATTGAGTTCTCCCTTAGGAAGTTGTGTTGCACCTATAGATACCAAATTTGATTCCGAACTTGCCGGATCTCCTTTTTCACCTATAGAGTCCCTTACCATCAGTGCAAATCCCTCCTGTCCGTCAGGTTTCGGATTCATATAATCAATCCTTACATCCGCCTCAAGAATAAAATTTTCTTTACTCGGATCTATTTTTGTATAATAGAAACTTATTCCGTCAGCAGGATCGGAAGACACGAACTTTCCACCTTTTTTATTTATACTTCCGTCTTTTTTATATGTTGCCGATTTTAAAATTATTTCTCCATCTATATCTGCATCATCATTTACAGTATTTGTAATTGTAGATGTAGAAGGTCCGAAATACGTAAATTCCCATTCTTTTGCATTTGAATCCGTTGCCTTTGAAATAACGGTATCACTTCTTTCTTCGGTTTCTGATGTTATCTCTATCCCGTTTGTCAAAGTACTTGCAAATACTTCCAAGCTGTTACTTAACAGTAATATGCTTAAAATATATGCCATAAAGCATCTCAAAATATTTCTTTTCATATCCTTCCCTCAAAAATCATTATTTTTTAACAATATACCACCATTCTGTTCTGTATTTTTTGTCACATTCCTCCTTTATTTTTATACAATAAGCTAATTTACTTATATAACAAAAAAGTTGTAAATACTATGTAAAAGTAGTCAAATAGTGCCTGTACCACTGATTTTTTGCCTATATAATTTAAAATAAAAAAGGTACTGCAAAATCAGATTTTACAGTACCCTGTTTCAAGTTCCATTATAAACTCAGTTTTTAAAAGCATCCATCAAATTATACTTTTTAAGTAATTCATTTCTGTATTCCTTATTAGTATTAGCTTTAAGAATTTTTTCCAAATCCCCTTCCCTTACCAATATTTCATTCAACTTGCTTACTATATCCGCTCCTTTTTCAATTCCTTTTTCAATTCCTTTTTCAATGCCTTTTGCCTCTACTCTATCAAGTACTTCGCACATAGTCACTCTCTCCTTTCCGTTCAAATCATTTATAGTTTCCTCAAATCTTCCGTCTCCGGTCATTGCAGCCATCAACATTAACAATTCTTCTACATGATCAATTACAGTTTTATCAGGTACATAGTCCCTATTTACTCTCATTTGGTACAGGTAGTCAGCCAATATTTTAAAATCACTTTTAAATAAGTCTATCTTTTCTCTATCTAAATATGCTATCTCGAAAAGATTTATCTTGAAATCATTAACATAAGGTTTTATATTTTCTTCTATTTCAAGTATTTCAAAAAGTGTTTTGGGATATTCCCACTTTCTGTCAAATCCAAGATATAATACTAAAGTAATTACAGGATATTTTATTTCATTCCTGTTTTCCCTCCTGCTTTGTTTTACGTACTCTGCACCGTCATATCCAAAGACTCTAAATGGCATTAACTTATCAGGGCCGGTTTGATTTTCCAATCCCAAAAATGCCATATTTATTTTATTCTTGTTCCAATATTTTGCAACATCTCTGTCCTGAGTTCTGACTCTTCCGTCCACTTTCAGCATACTCATTGGTAAAGCATCAGTAAGTTTACCCTCATCAACTATCATATTACCGTCAAATAAAAGTACATTTAAAACATCTGCGAAAACATCATTATAGTTTTCCAACATTTTTTGAGTTACATCTTTTTCTCTCATGTCTCCTCCCTATTATACCAAAAATTAAAATTACTATCTATTCCATCGGGGATTAATATTGTTTGATTTTAGAATTTTAAGAAAATTTAGAAATATAAGTCATGTAAGATATATAATATATTATCTTATATATTAAAAAAATTCAATATTATATCATTAAATACTATGAATTAAAATATAAAAAAATAGACTACTACACAAAGTGTACCAGTCTATTCAACTTATCATACTGTATCAATTGTATTTTTTACGCTTCCGCCATCCTCCTTAATGTATCCCCTGTTATCCTGTATGTGGTCCAGTCCGACATCGGCTCGGCACCAAGAGATAGGTAGAAGTCAATACTCGGCTTGTTCCAGTCAAGGCACCACCACTCAAGTCTGCCACAGCCTCTCTCTACAGCGATTGAGGCCAGTTTCTTTAATAAGGCCTTACCATATCCTCTTCCTCTAAACTCCGGCAGTACAAAAAGATCCTCAAGATATATTCCGGCTCTGCCTAAGAATGTAGAGAAGTTGTGAAAGAAAAGTGCAAACCCGACTTCCTTTTCATTCTCCATTACAAAAACAACTTCCGCTTTCTGCTTATCAAAGATCCACTCTTCTAAAATCTTCTCATCAGCAACCACTTCATCAAGCATTTTCTCATATGATGCCAGCTCTTTTATAAAATAAAGTATTAAAGCGCAATCCTCTTTTTTTGCAAATCTGAAATTCATATTTCCCCCTTATAAATTTTAATTATTCGAAACAGCCTCTAAATCTAAATCAATATCATATATTATCGATCATTGCTCCGCTTTCTGTAGCAGTTATATACACAACCGAAAGGCTTGTCATAGGTTCTACCGAAACAATGGTTATCTTTGTAAGCACTGCATATGAATTATCCTTATGACCTATATATGCAATCGGCTTATACTCCGCTCCTGTCAAGCCTTCAAGTGCCTTATCAAAAGCAGCCTTGACCTCTTCATTTTCATCCATATAAGGATTTGCATCATTGTATTCCCAGCCTTCTTTTCCTTCCAAAAGTCTGAGATTACCTGTAATTTCAGCATTTCCTTCCAAGTCCTCATATACCTTTAAAATTACATACTCCGGCTTGGCATCCGGTACTACAATTTCCGCTCTGCAAAGATATAAATAATTTGTTCCGGCAACAATCTGCGAACCAAGTACCGCCACTACATCATATCTGTATCCATCCAAATCCTCTGTGGCCTTTTCAAAAGCTGACATAGCATTTGCATTATCTGTTCCGTCAAAATTATTATTTATTCCCCATCCACCTGTTATAGGTGCAGATTCGTTTGTTTCATTTATTTCTTCTGCTTCTTTAGTAACGGTACTCTCCTGTGCTATAGTTGTTTCCTGAGTCTCTGTATTATCTGCCTTTACGCCGCAACCCATAATTGAAGCCGCACAGAGCATTCCCAGTGTAACAGTAAATAATTTTCTCATTTTCTTATCTTCTTATTTTTCCACACCAAATTTACCAGTTGCAAACTCACTCATATCCTCATTTTTCATTGCTTTTTCTAAGAGCCTCGGCAACATCTGCGGAGCGGCTGCAAAACATGGAATACCGTTATTTGCAATTCTTTGTGCCATATTTGCATCATAATAAGGTTTGCCTGAGTCTGATATGGCAAGCAGACAGATCACAATAACACCGTCTTCCTTCATCTGTGTCAATCTTCTGAGAAGTCCTGCACGGTTTCCGCCCTCTTCAAGGTCTGAAATCAAAAAGAAAATCGTCTTCTTCGGGTTCTCAATATATTTAGTGCAATACTTTATTGATTTTTCAATATCTGTTCCACCGCCGAGAGTAAATCCGAAAAGTAAATCAATAGGGTCCTCGCATTTTTCACTTAAGTCCACGATATTGGTATCAAAAGCCACAACCTTAGTCTTTATAGCACTCATACTGGCAAGGATACAGCTCATTATAGATGAATATATTACCGACTCTCCCATAGAACCGCTTTGATCAATATCCAAAATAACAGTATATTTATTGGCGGCGGTTGTAGCGCTTCTCTCAAAGAAATAATACTTTTGAGGGATTATTTTCTTTAACTTTGTATTGTAGTCTTTGATACCCTTTCTTATAGTAGTCTGAAAATCAAGTGCGGATGCTGACGGAATAGGAGAATGCAACTTTCTGTTTATACTTGCTGTAACCGCCCTTTTTAAATCCGTTTCAAGCAAAGCATTTATTTGCTCCACTATTTTTCTTATAAACTCTCTGGCATTTTCCTTACTCTGTTTCGGTATCTGATCCTTTAGGGTAAGTATCATACTTGCCATATGCATATCCGGCTCTATATTTTCAAGAAGCTCAGGTTCAAATATCAGCTGCTTTAAGCCGCATCTTTCCATAGCATCGGACTGAATTATCTTTACAATATCCTTATCAAAAAGTGTTCTCACATCCCCAAGCCATCTGCTTATCTGCGGACTTGATGCACCTTTCCCGGCTCCTCCTCCGAAGCCGAATTTCATATCTCTGTTATAGATGGCATCAAGTGCCGTATCCATCATAAGATCTTCCTGACTTAAATCCGGTCCGTCTCCCATACCTTCCATTCTTTTTTGTGCTTCAGAACCAAGTATCAGTCTCCATCGCCTCAGTCTGTCATTTGTATCCATTTATATCTCCTAAAAGTCTCCAAAATCAAAGTCTTCGAGAATCTCAGTGTCTACTTCCTTTATCTCAGAGTTTATTATTTCACTTACTTCCTGAGCATTGAGTCCCCATATTTCACCAAGATTTTCGGCAATCATATCTTTTTCCTTAGCGCTGTACTCTACAAAAGCTCTTCTTAAAAAAACTGCCGAACGTCTGAATTCCTCTTCATCCAAGGTATCCAGATACTCACTAAGGCTTTCCCAAAGTGTAAGTCTCCCTATAAGAGCATAATGATTTCTCATAGACAGACCTGCAAACCAGTTTGCACCAAGTTCTGCAGGCATACCTACAGAAAGTCGTCTTGATACCTCTTTTCTAAGAGTCGGCTCATCTATATTACCTGCATCAAGCAGTATTGCTGTAGCAAGTCCTGAAATTTTTGTATTCAGATCATCTCTATTTGAGAGTTCTGTAAGCTTATCAAACCAAAGGCTCTCATCCAAAAAGTCCTGTACCATAAAAACATTATGTATTTTTTGAATATCCTCAGCCAATGCAGCTGCCGCTATATCATCACATGCCGACTCCCCGACAAGCATAAGTGAAGCTCTGATACAAAGTCTTTTGACAATAGGTATCAGAGGTTCTCTGTCCAGTTTTCTGATATCACCGAATGAAATCATATTTGAAAGTTTGCTCACGGTATCCGCAATATCACACATAGCTATTGCACCGTTTGCCGTCTCATCAAGACTTCTTTTTGCACCCTCAACTATCTTAGGAAGTCCGCAATTAAACGCATCTTCTATAACATCCGCTATTTCAGATATCTTTGTAGCCTCTAATAGCCTTTCACTCAATACAAATGCTACTGCATCCGCTATAGTATCTCCCTTTAATACGCTTTCAACTATCTGTATCTCAGCTTCCGGTGTCCACTGAAGTATCCAGTTCTCGGCCCAGGTTGCATTATCCTGATTGCTTCTTTTTATCTTGGCAAAATCTATTCCAAGTACAACAAGTCTGTATAAGAAAAACGATCTGTTTAAGTCAAGAAAAGCACTATCCTTTGACTTTACTCTTAAGTTTTCTCTTAAATCAAGCTGCAGCGGTGTTGCTACAAGTTCCTTATATTTTTCAAGCTTTAACTGCTTAAGTTTAGAAGCAAAGTCGCTTTGTATAGAAGTCTGCATAGCATCCTGTGGAACACTGCCTATCTTTTTGCCTATATTGGTCTCTGCAAATCCCATTGCCATCTCGCCGAAGCTTCCACCACCCATACAGGTAATACTTGCATCCTTTAAATCTTCAAGTGTGGGAACAGAGCCTCCTCTAATAATCGCAAGTTCTCTTGCAAGCCTTGTCGCCTCTATTACCTGAGCGGATGAAACGATTCCGCCATGCTCTCTCATATACTTTGCCAAGCTGCTCAGATACTTTCTTTCATGATAAGTAATATCTCCGTTTAAAAATCCCTGCCAAAGTAACTCATAATACGCCGGCGCCGCATTTCCCGCACCATAACCGGTTCTTTTACTAAGTCTATAGTAAGAATACGGCATCAGTGTGACATTGGATTCTCTTCTTACCAATGCCTTATATTCATTATCGGACATTGCTCCTTCAAGACTTTCAATAGCTGATGTATGAAAAGCGCCTGTTATAGCCACTATCTTTTCAGTATCAAATCCCTTTTCTATATATTCCTTTATCTTTCTTTTCATAAAGCTTTCACGGACTGTATCTCTTATAAAGGATTTGTCATCTGCATTGGTATCTTTTCTTATGCTTTCTCCAAACAAAGCACTGCCGGCTCTATAAGCCTGCATATCCTCACTCTGCTCCAAGGTTCTTTCCCAAAAACCTTCCATATCCGTTTCAATACTTTTCTTTGGATTTGTTTCTGAGATAATCTCCTCTTCTTGAGTATCGTCATTCTTTTTTTCAAGTCCCAAAATTATATCGGATTCCAAGTCAAAAAAATGACATTCTGTATTATTTTCCCTTGCCCAAAGAATTGCCTGATACTCCGGCGAATATTCTGCAAACGGATAGAGTATCGTGTCAATAGGTGCTTCCTTTGTATATGCCATAATGGCAAACGGAGGAACAAGTTTTTTTGAGACAATATCATCTATCAAAAAGTCAAAATCCGCCGGTCCCTCTATAAGCACAAGTGAAGGCTTTACTTCATCCAAAAACTGTCTTAGAAAATATGCACCTGCAGGTGAAAAATGTCTAATTCCAAAAGTTTTCATGGCTGCCTCCTAGCCATTGAGCATCCTACATTCATTGTAGAGTCCAATCCACTCTTTTCCACGCTTTTTCATTATATTCTCAAGGTACTCTTCCCAAACTTTTGAGTCTTTGGAATCTTCCTTTACTATTGCACCTTGAAGTCCTGCTGCAAGGTCCGCATCACTTATCTCACCGTCTCCGAAGCTGCCTGCCAAAGACATACTGTTTGTAAGTAAGGATATAGCCTCTGCGGTAGAAAGTACATTTGCTGTGGACTTGATTTTTTGCTTTCCGTCAAGTGTCTCACCCTGTCTAAGCTCTCTGAATATTGTACAGACCTTCTTTATTACCTCAGCCTCAGGCACCTTTGAAAGCAATGCCATACCTTCTGAAAGCTTCTCGATTCTGGTCTTTACGATATCCATCTCCTCTTCAAGAGTATTCGGACTTGGAAGCACCACTATATTAAATCTTCTCTTTAGAGCGGCACTCATGTCATTTACACCACGGTCTCTGGTATTTGCTGTAGCTATTATGGAAAATCCCTTCTTAGCCGCACTGTCCTTACCAAGTTCAGGAATCGAAATTCTCTTTTCGGAGAGAATTGAAATAAGGGCATCCTGTACCTCGGAGGCACAACGTGATATCTCTTCAAATCTGGCAATTTTACCCTCTTCCATAGCCTCAAAAACAGGACTCTTTATAATTGCCTTATCACTTGGGCCTTCTGCTATAAGCATGGCATAATTCCATGAGTATCTTATCTGCTCCTCTGTAGTTCCTGCAGTTCCCTGTATAACACAGGTTGAGTTACCGTTTATAGCGGCGCATAGATGCTCCGACAACCATGACTTTGCAGTACCCGGCTCACCGATCAAAAGTAATGCTCTGTCTGTTACCAAAGTTGCTATTGCTATTTCAACTATTCTCTTATTTCCTATGTATTTCGGCATTATTTTAACACCGTTGCACTCACCACCCATAATGTAAGTAAGTACAGACTTCGGTGACATCTTCCACCCGACAGGAACGGGATTTTTTTCAGCCGCAATAAGTGCATCTATTTCTTTTTGGAACATGACCTCCGCCGGAAGCCTTTGTAATTCTTCGCTCATATCTATCACCTTTTATTTCTTCTTAACTTCTACAGTTTTTAAAAATTCAACAGCCTTTTCATTATTAAATGTCTTTAAAGTCTCTATAGCATCGGTTTTACTTGCTCTATCGGATGTTTTTGCAAGTTCAATCAAAAAGTCTATATTATCTTCACTATACTTCAAAGACCTTATAGCTCTTTTTCTTATATCTTTCCTTGCCTCTCCGTTTATAACAGACAAATAAAAATCATTTTCTTCTTCTTTTGCGAGATCAGCGATAATATCAAATCTCAGATACATCTCACTCTTTCCCATCGGATCAAAGCCTCTTTTTAGCGGCTCTACCATCATCTTTCCGTTTTGCATTATCCATCTTCCGATCATAAACGAGATCTCACTGTATCCATCACCCAATCCGTCAATAAACTTCGGCAATATTCTATAGTCTAAGAAGATATCAGGGTTTTCTTTTCTGGCTTCCACCAACACTTCCCATCTACCGCTTCCTGTTGTAGTAAGTGCAGTTATAATAGGCTCAAGCATCTTATAAGAATAATTTCCATTGACCCTTCCACAGCTTTTTTTAATATCTGAAAGCTCGCTGATTTCATATATACCGGCTTGAGTTTCAAGTACCGCATCTACAAGTGCAAGCAGATCCAAAGTCTTCTCACCGGGATTATCACATACAAACAGCTCATCTGCCTGCTTTTTAATCTGAGTAAACACCGGTGCCGCCTTTGAAAGTGCTTCCATATCATCTACACATTTTTTCAGTCTGAAGTCTTCCTTTATAAGAGAGCTGCCTGTAATTACACTGTTTCTTAATTGTTCCTGTAATTTATATAAAATATCCAAATTCATAATAGCCTCCCTTAATATGCCAATCTGAGTATTTCGTTTTCCGTGATAATACTTCTTGGCTCTACACAAATCTGCTTCAGCATCGAGTCATAATGTGCCAATCCGAATAACACCTGATTTTTAAGATAGTCTTTACTTGGAAGTCCAAATATTGCGTCCATAGCTGTTTTATCCTTTGTCATAGCCCTTAGTAAAATCTGCTTGCCTTCTTTATCCTCTGCTACAATATCACTGCCGTTTGTACCTATCTTTGCAAACTCAAAAAGTACTCCATAAGCATTATCGGATAAAGTAGCCTTCAATATATTTTTAGCAGGCTTTAAAAACTCTGCTATATTCTTCTTTGCAAAACTTCTTATCTTTTTGATATCATCTATATTCAAATCTTCATCTGTGCCGCTCTCATAACGGATTCTTCTGTTTTCTCCCTCATTTGCAGGATAGAAATAAAGCTTTTCAATAAACTTTTTACCAAAGAAGCTGTCATCTCTTTGAATATATTTCTTTGCTTTTAGGGGGCAATAATTGGCTGTATAATTTATATCTCCGGTATCAAGATCTATCCAATAGCCTTTATCTATATATTCTGCTTTTACATCATCATATTCCGACATAAAGCTTAGCTCCGCAATTGATACATTTTCCTTTTTAAGACCTGTTTCTCCAAGTTCTTCAAGCTTCCAGACTCCACCAAGTGCCTCATAGAGTATATTATCATCAGGGTCGGTAGAATCACTTTCAAGCTTTTTATTAAGGTAATCCCTTGCTCTCTTTTCTATATATCTAAGCTTTGTGAGCTCCTTTACCGCTAAAGATAACAAATACTCCTCAACATAGTCATTTGGATAGTCGTTTCTTAACTCATCTATATAGCTCTTAGGATAATCATTTATTATTTCTTCTATAAACAGATCATTTTTTATCGTTCTTAAAGATTTTAAAAATCTTTTAAATATTATCTGTACTCCCGGCAAATAGTAATCTCCCAACTGTTTTGCCAGTTCATCATATTTTTTATCAAATGCTTTATCCACGCAAGCTGCCACACCTGAACCGGTTATTTGACTCATAACATCTTTTAACAGATCCAATCCCTCAATCTGCTTTTTTATCTTCTTTGTTTTGGCCGCTTTTGAGGCTGCACTTGTTTTTTTCGGCTTGTCAGGATTTTTCTCCTTTTCAATTTCCTTCTCGGCCTTTTTCTTTTCTCTTGCCTCTATCTTTTCTCTCTTATCCAAAATATCCTGAGGAATCTCAGCCGTTTCAAAGCTCTTTCCCTCTTTCATCTCAAACATCAAGCCTATAGCATGTTTGCATGGAAACTGTCTACTTGGGCAAGAACATCGAAATACCGGTTCACCCTCTTTTTCAAAGTCTATGGAAACATTATAATTGCTCTTTCCACTTCCTTTGCACTCACCAAAATAAAGACTGTCATCAGCCGACTTCATTCTTTTTACAAAACTGTTTCCTGATGACAGCTTTCTGCCGTTTGAAACCGCATTCGCATTAGGTGCTATAGAAACTATAGCCTGCTCATCAAAAGTTCTCATATTCGATCCTTTCCGATATCTTTTGGATATATTATATCACAAATTTTTAACTGTTATACTTTTGTATAGAGTCCATAACTTCCCTCATTCGCTCTATATAATCATATACTTTTACATTATTTTGCATGTCCTTTATTTCATCAAAATTAAGATTATAATACATGCTCATTTCCTGCCATTTACTTTCGACTTTCTCTTTTACCATATCCTTTTCTACAGAGAAAATATCTGAAAAACTAAGCTGTCTTCCATCTTCCTCTCTCAAATGATAAAGCCCTGTACCAACAAGTCTTACCTCGCCTTTATGTACATTCTTTAAAAGATTGCTCGCATTTTCATATATGGTATAGGCATCACTTGTACTTGCACTTATAAGCATGGATCTTGTTATACTCTTCATATTGGAATAAGTGATTTTAAGGGAAACACCTTCCCCGTAAAGTCCAAGTCTTTTTGCCCTCCCTGCAACACGAAAAGACAATATAAAAAGCACATCATCCAAAAGTTTAAAGCTTGATACATCCTTTTGAAATGTAAACTCCTTACTGATAGACTTTGTATCCTCTTCCCTATAAGGTATTACCTTTCTATCGTCATAACCGAAAGCCAGATCAACAAGATATTCACCCTGCTTTCCCATAAACATTTTCACTTCGTTACTTTTATTTTGTAAATCTCTTACTGTATCAACACCGTATAAATGAAGCCTTTTTGCAGTTTTTTCTCCTACTGTATATAATGATTTTACATTTCTATCAAGTACCAATGTTACAAAATCTTCTCTTGTCTTTATTTCAAAATATCCGTCAGGCTTTTTCTCTTCACTTGCAGTCTTTGCTGCAGTCTTTGAATACGCCAGACCTACAGAGCAGGTAAGAGAAAGCTCCTCTCTTACCCTTTTTTTGATCTCAAGCCCGATTTTTCCTGCTTCCTTCCATGAATCCACCTTTTCCGTAAGATCAAGATATCCTTCATCAAGTGCAATATACTCCGTTATATCGGTATAACTTTCCAGTATCTTATGCAACCGCTCCGATACTTTTTTGTATTTCTCAAAATTCGGATGCCTAAATATTCCTTTAGGACAACGATTAAACGCCTCTTTAATATTCATCCCTGAACGAATACCGTATTTTCTGGCTTCATAATTACAGGTCGATACAACTCCTCTTTCATTCGGCATTGAACCTATGATAAGCGGCTTACCTATTAGAGTCTTATCATCTCTCATCTCCACTGAAGCATAAAAGGCATCCATATCCACATGAATAATTATTTGACCTTCCGACATATCATTATCCTGCAAAGATTGTACCGTCAAACACATCTTCTATGTTCTTTCCTTCTATACTGAAACCGTATTCAGAAGCTTTTCCCATAGGTATACGAATAAGACTGCCATCCGAAGTTGTATAATCGGTAAAACTCTCCTTATCCGTACCTACCGGAACCAGTACACTGCCGATAGGAATATCGTAATCCCCAACTTCCTTACCGTTTATACCGTCCAACTTCTTAGCTTTTATGGAGATTTTAGTTGTCAATTGTATAGGTGTGGTAATTGTATAGTAGTTTTCCAAAATCTTCGGTATTCCTTTACTTCCAACAGTATATCTTCCCTCTATACCCAAGGTACTTATAGTATAAATCCTGTCTCCAAGATAAAATTCATCCGGATTTAAAAGAGCAGTATCTGCAAAACTTTCAGAAATTTCAAGTTTTTCTGATTTATTATTCAAATCAATGATTGATATACTGTTGTAATCATTGTCATACTGCAGTTCAATATAGAGATAGGCATTATCTCCCTTTTTCACCACACTTGCCTTGGAAATACCATAGCTTGCATCTTCCTCATATATGCTTTTTTCACCGTCAATTGTTACATCTATCTTCTGTAACATAAGATACTCGTCAATATCCTGTTCTATCTTAACAGTTCTAATTTTACCGTCAAGATCTATCTTTACCTCTTTATCTGTTGGTATTTCAAAAGCGTAGTCCTTTGGCAAGCTAAGTATCTCTTCATTAAAAAACTCACCATATCTTGCAAACTCCAAAGGTATGGAAACTATCCTTTCTGTATATTCATCCTTTGCAGTCATATAAATCATCATACAACCACTACTTAGTGTCCACGCAAGATCAGCCTTATCGTTTGCACCCAAATTAAAAGCATCGGGATTTGTCAGAACTGTCTTTAGCTTCTCACTAAATCCCTCTATATCTTCTCCATATTCATCTGCAAGATAATTATCCTTTTCAATCCTATCATATAGACCTGTAGGATCCTTTAATACATCCTCTATCTTAAGCTCCTTGCCTGTATTTGAGTCTATATTTACTCCTCTAAGCAGTTCTTTGGTATCAGTACTTCCATTCATTACGGTAGTAGCCAGCAATGCACTGAAAACACTTGTATCGGTTCGAGTCAGATTAATCCTTGGATAATATCCTCCCACCCATTCATTATTTATTTTGTTTACAATGTCATTCAACTTTTCATTTCCCTCTACACTAAGTTGAGGTATTGTATTTCCGTCACCCGCTATTTTGTAATATACATGTGCCTTTAGCATTTCCACGTCATTTTGTACTTTTGTTTCAGTTTCCTGAATGCTTTCTTTCGCAGAACTTTCAGCCACTGTACTTTCATTTGTATTAATTGTTATTGAAATTTTCTTTCCACATCCTGCCAATAAAAAAATTGCAGGAATCAAATATATAAAACTCTTTTTCATAAAGTCCTCCTTTTATCCTATACTATCACAAAATAATTGTACCACCAATAAAGATAGTCTTAAAATAAAAAAGTGCAGTCGGTTTTACCCTTCTGCACCTTAGCTTATTTATCTAACTTACTGTCAGTCTTTGCCTGGAACTTTTCATTATTTACAATAAATCTTTCGTGAATTCCCTCTCCTATAAGACCTTTTTCATCATATGCCTCAACCTTGAATGTAAGAGCTCTTCCATCCACATTTATAAGCTCAGACTTTATCACGACCTTCATCCCAAGCGGTGTGGCTGATAAATGCTTTACATTTACACAAGTACCTACTGTAGTAAATCCCTCCTCCAGTATATCGTTAACACTCATAAAACATGACTCTTCCATCAAAAGTATCATCATCGGTGTGGAAAACACCTCTAAACTTCCACTTCCTATACCTGCTGCAGTATTTTCCTTTGTTACAATAGTCTCTCTTTGTCCCTTTATTCCTACTTCCAACATAGTATTCTCCTTATCTATAGATATAGGCTATTTTATCATATTTTACTAATGAATGTTATACAGATAGAGTTAATATAACAGATTTTAATCTGTCGGTATAACAGACCTCAAAGTCATTTGGTATTTCGATTTTTACATTATCGGAAATATAAATCTTAACATCCTTGTTTTTTGAAATATCCGTATTTACCGCTTTACTAATATCAAACGCTTTATTAAAACACTTTTCAACTGAGAAAACATCAAGCCTTTTTGACTCATCAATTTCACCTGATGAATATATGATAAATTTAGGTGCATCCAAGACTTTGAGATTATATTTTGAATAAATATAATCTGCAAAGTTTCTTCCTTCTATTTCCAACTCTCGTGTAAAAGCCTTCTCCCAAAACTTTGCAGGATTACATGTCGAAACAGGTAGCATTACGCTTAATGTAGCTTTTTCATTATTTTCTATAATATAAAGTGATACTCTTACAGTTACTTGACAATCGCCATAATTGTAGCTTAAATACTCATATCCGATAAATGAAAACTCTTTATCTGTAACTACCTCTTTTACTTTTTCAGTGAATATATCCTTATTTTTTGATAGATTATTTAAGTCTTCTATAGGATAATTAAGGTATAGATCACAGACCGGAAACTCCATATCTCTCACATCCGCAAATTCATCAATTGTGGCTTCAAGATTTTCATTGTTGCACATATTGCTGACATTATCCTGCAAATGTATCTTCTCTTCCTTATCTTTTTTTATGTAAATAAAAGCATCCTCATAACCATACTCGGAATGAACTCTCACCTTTGCCTTTATATACATAGGAATTACTTCCCATTGGTCTATATAGAACATGTCCTCCTTATTTACAAGTAATACCTTACCTTTAACACATCCTCCCTCATTTGGAACTACATTGAAATACTTCTCAGCTGTGTTTATAGAATATCCCTCTAGTCTTGCATCATATGATTCCAAAGTATGCCCTAAGAGCTTATTTTGCAAATATTCAGATTTCAAAGTTCCATATACAAATATCTTGTACATAAATATCTCCCATATACCCTGTATTGAAATTTCCATACGAGTATAATTGTTCTTTATAAAATTTATTTTCTGATATATTAGCACAATATAGAAAGTAAAATAAAGGGAATTAAGAAAACTTTACACCTTTAATATACCTACATACTTCATACTACTGCAACCTTCCGAATCTAAATCCGGAAAATCTTTAACAGCTACTCCCCAAATAACATTTCCTTCTAAAATCCCTTTTGCATTACACACCCTCTCAAATTCATCCAAATCAGAGATATAATCTTTTTCAAGCTCGCGTACATTACATAAAGAAGCCCTAAAACAAAACCAAAAGTCCTTTTCATCCAGTTCTTCCAATCCCGTTTCCCTGCAAAATCCACACTTTAGGCTAATATCAGGTTTAGATCCAAGCCCCTCTTTGAAAAGTTTTAATTCATTTTCATATGGCTCATTATCCCAATACTGTTCAAAATCATCCTCTTTGAATGTAGCAATCCATATATAGTAAGTTTTCATATAAAATTATTCCTAACATATAACACATAGATTCTTGTACTGTCTTTTTATTAATTACTGGTTTGATTCCTATAAAACTAAAAATAAGCTACTAATGTTACTTAATACTTTAACCCTTCCGGAACCGGGATATTTTTCATATTTGGAGATACTTTTATCCTCGATATATGAAATGCATTTTTGCAATCATTACACCATATGACACCATATCCCATATTTGTCTTATCATCTATTATATGCATTGAATAATCCGTATTTATACTATTACAAACAGGGCAATTGCCGGGAGCATTTTTGTCAATAATAGATTTTAAGTTATTTGCCCACTTCAATATTTGTCCTCCTATAATCAAGTCAAGTCGTGTATTTACTATTCCGAATACTGTATTAAGTTCTATACTCCAATTCCTGCTATATTTAGGTTTTATATAATATTCGTTCGGTTGTCAAATTTCTAGTTTTACCATCTGATTGAGTATGTTAAATTATGAACTTTTGGGATCACAAAATGTGACCCCGAACAACTTATTTTCCAATCTGGTTATATTCAACTACTATCGGATACAGAAATCGTAATATAAAATTTAACTTATCCTAATTCTTCAAATAGTTTTATTACACATGTTATAAATTATATTATCTAACTTTAAAATAATATTAGAAATTTCTTTATTTTTACTTCTATCATTCCTCTCATAACGATTTGAACTATTTATATATTCTTTCATTTTATCCTTTATTTGTATACACATAAACGAAAAAGATACTTTTTGATTATTATCAAAAATTTTATAAAACTTTTCATAGAAAACAATATATTGTCCAACCTGCCTATATGGATAATGTCTTTCTGGTGTTTTATTTGAACATATAAGTTTATGAGCTTCTGCAAAATTTTTATATGCATTTTCCTTATCATTATTATATATTGTTTTTTCCAACAACAATCTAGCTCTCAAACTCTCAACTTGATATGACTCTTCAGAATATCGTTCTTTTGAAAAAGCACTCGCAGTCTCTAAATATATTTCTGCTGCACTATAATCATGAATTTCCATAACTGCAAGTGCATACTGAATCCAGAAAAATTGGTTTTTTGAGTAATACTGAGTCTTTCTTGCATTTTCATAAAATCTAATATACATTTTATTAATTTCTTTATCTTCTCGGTTAAATATCATACGTAAATTTGAAAATGAAATAATTAATTTTAAAATAGAAATATTCTTTTGAATATATGCATGCTTTGATAAAAAATTTACCATTTCACATGAAATATCTAATATATCATTATTAAATCTATTATTCGCAATTATATGATATGCAACACTTGATGACTTGAATTTAATAGTATTGCGATCAAGTAGCACTAGATCTTTTATCTCTTTATACTTATCAAAATACAAAATATTAGTTCTAAAACCTAGTATAGTCTCTATATCGTCATATGTAATATCTATAGCAATAACATGACATATGAAAGCCATCAAAAGTATTTTTTTGCACTCTTCAGTTTTACATATTATACCTATAATTTCATTAAATTTATCAATAACATTTGGAGATTTATATATTTCCAACAGAATATTTCTAATTTCAGATTTACATTTCTTACTCAAAAAATTCTGCTTTTTATTTATTTTCATTGCTGCCTGACTTCCCCACAGATTGTATTGATTCAAATAATTTATAAAACTTTGTATCTCTAGTTGAGTTAAAAAATTCAGTTCATACATTGCCAGCGAATTTTCATCTAAATTAAGTCCCTTAATAAGTCTACCATAAAAATTATCATTTATATAACTTCTTGCCGTAAAAACAAATTTTATATTACTACAATTATATCTAAGTATAATTTCCCAGATAGAGCTATCTACTAGCTGATTATAATTTTCAAAAAACAAAAAATGCATTCCCTTTTCTGATGCAAGATGTGATAAATCGTCTGATAATGAAATATCAAATTTATCTAAATAGTATACACGTCCCAATAATTTTAAACGTTCCTCCACTTGTTTCATTACAACTGTTTTTCCGTTTGCTAAATCCGAATGAAATATAACAACTTTACCTTCTTTATTCAAAAACTTAATAGCTGAATCAACACATTCCCTTTCAACAACATAATTATTTTTATAATTAGTTGCAATCTTGTCATCGTCTACTATACCGTATAACAATAACTCAATAATGCTATTTGAATCAATGTTATTTGCAACACTTTTACTCTTTTTACATTCTCTCAGACAGATTAGTTCATGTTCTTTTTTAGACCTATTGTAGCTTTTATCAACTTTTTGTATATATTTGCTAAATTCTAGCAGCCCCTTATCATAGACTTCTCCAAATTTCTCCATTACTGATAATGTTCTTTTGCCAGGTTCAAAAGTTACAAATATGCATTTATCTTTTAATGATGAATCTTCTGAAAATATTTGTTGAAGTTCTATATCATATCCCAAGGAATATCCTATAAATATAACACTTTTAGCATTTACAATATCATGATGTAGCGCAACTGCCCAATCACTACCAGTAATTGTTCTTTTCAAATATGATTGTTGCGTCAACTTAAAGGTAGTATTAATATTATTCTCGTTTACTTCTCCAATATAACCATTAATATGTATTACAGCATTTTTCTGATTATGTACTTCTGAAATACGTGATGAGGATGTTATTGGCTCTCTCAATATACCTTTATTTCTTGATGCGAATTCCATTACATCATCATAATTTGTAGTATAAATTCTCTTCCAATCAATTCCTGCTATAACTTTATGCTCATCACCTACACACAAACAACTGTATTTTTTCTTAAGTATATTTATTAAATCTCTTAGTGTATTTCCTGCATCTAGATACCTTGTTGATATATAACTTAAGTCCTCGAGATCTTTTTCGTCTTCTCCATCTATATCTATATTTCCTTGTTTTATTAATTCTTTACACAAACCAGCTGCCATAGGAAAATCAGTATCATCAATATTTTTCGCTCCAACTGAAAAACCAGCACCTAAAAAAAGGATTGCATTCCCATCCAATACATTTTTTACTATTTTTTCTAGTTTATTATCTATCATAGCCACTCCTAATTTATCAAAAATCCATTTATTATTTACAATCTAATATAGTACAATAATAACACTATATGCTGTCAGAATAAACGTATTTCGTATTCTTTGTATACAACTATTGTCTGATCAGTCACTTCTGTCATGAAACTCTCCACTTGATCTTCCGCAGCTCTTAAAGCATGAGTATTGTGCTTAATATTACTACCTCTCCCAGCAACCTTGTTCAAGGTCACATTTTGTGACCTTGAACGTTCAGATACGTCAAGAAAAACTTCCTATCCCCTAATAATATAATTTTTTGCAAGGGATTCCTGATTTACAATCATGTTGTCTTTTTTATCCATCGTTTATCCTCCTATTCAAACTTTTCTAACATTCCAGACATTACACTACACATAGTATATCATGTGTTTAATGCTACACACTTTGAGAAATTGAATAAAGTACAAATATCCATGTCAGCCTTTAATTAAAATATACCTTTATTGACTACTTCTCTTAATTGCTGACTTAAAAATATATCACCAACAGAAACAAAAAACTCAATCACATTTTCATCACCGATAGCAGTAAGTATATTATCTATTATTATATTCCATTCTGGGAATTTTTTTCACTCTTCATATAATTCAAATATTTTATATACTACTTCTTCTTTACTAAGATTACTCTCTGCTTCCATAAATAACTCCTATTCTCTAAAATTTTAACAATCCATCCTATATTTATGTAACTTTATATTCAAAAAACCATCTATATGTCATCTCATCTTTATTATAGTTTAATATTTTAGCATTGGTATCTGATTTTACATATTATAATATGTATCAAAATACTATAACTACGCAGCAGCATTCTCATTAATGCTATCTATAATACCTTTGATATTTGCCCATACTCCCAAATCTGTAAATATCTCAACTATACTTCCCTGGTCTGTAAATGGAGCGTCTTGTAATACAGATAAATCCTTCATCATTCCATTGTGAACTATATACTCTACAATCTGATTTACAAAGTAAATCTGTCTGCTGTCAAGATTGCTGTTCTCAAGATACTCTGAAAATGCCTCCTTAGCTGCATTCATATCAAGACCGACTATTTCTCTTACCAACTCACCAAGTGGCTTTTGTCCGTATTCCTTCTCATATTCCTCTTTTGTTCCAAGTTCTGACCAAAGTACTTTTTCAAGTTCTTTTATATCATCTTTGCTTAAAGGAATATTTGATTTCAACTTTTGTATAGCCTCATTGTCCTGATGCTCTTTAATATAATATTCAGCCTTTGCACGATAATTCTTCAATGAATCACTTTCAAGATCAGAGTCATTCCATTCTATTGAAATTATATCGTCAGTAAAGTTAGTATCATATATAATACCTCCCTTTGGGATATACTTCATAAGTCCACGGAGCTTTTCTCTTATTATCTCAAACTCGTTTACACCACAGCCCTCTATGTAATCAGTATGTAATATATCTCCTATAAGGTCTGATTGCTCATTTATTTCTGTAATATTAGCAATACTTGCAAGTTTTTTCGCATTCTTCCTTAAATCAGTAACAAACCTCTTATATGATTTACCTGCAAGACATGCAAGCTCTATGCCATACATCAATGCATCGAAACGCACTGCACTGATTTCATCATCTTCAGGTAAAATAAGAGGTGAAAGTTCTTCTCTTATCAACACAGTATCTTCAAATGTAAGTGCCTTATAACCTTCTTCAGTAGAATATAATTCCACAAACTTTAAATGTTGCCTTACATCAAAGCTGTCTCTTGAAAGCTCTGATACCTTTGCTACCATCTCTTCCACAAGTCTTTTTCTAAACGCTCTGAGCTCATCACTCTGATAATCCAAATCCTGCAATCTATATGCAATTTCAAACTTTAAATTAAAGATGGCACTCTGTATAGGAATAGAATTATCCGTAGCCTTACCCTTACTTATTCTAAAGAAATCAAAATTACCACAAAAATCGAAAATATAAAATTTAGACTTATCTACACCGTCAATAAGCCCTGGGCATAGTCTTGTTCCACGTCCTATCATCTGCCAGAACTTTGCATAACTCATTACTTTCTTAAAGAAAACAAGATTGACAACCTCCGGAACATCAATACCGGTATCCAGCATATCTACAGAAATAGCTATCTGAGGAAATTTATTTGCATCCGAAAAATCATCAATAATACGCTGTGCAAATTTAATTCTGTTGTCAATAACCTGAGCATATCCGGTTAGATGTGGATACTCTTTATTAAAGATTTCAAGAATCTTCTCAGCATGTGCATGATTCTTTGCAAAAATAATGCTCTTGCCAATTTTTTGTCCATAATCTATTTTAATTCCGTTCTTCATAAATGTATCAAGAACTTTACGAATAGTATCAGAATTAAATATCCACTCATTGAGTGCAGATGAGCTTATTGACTCCGGTAAATAACCATCCTCTGTCTCAAAAGTATTCTCATATATGCTCTTATCTTCATCTGAAAGATCCGCATACACAATTCCTTCCTCAATAAACTTAAGCTTCGTTTCAACTGATAAAAAATCAACAAGATATCCATCATTTACAGCCTGTGAGAGTTCATATCCGTATGTCGGAATTCCCTGCTCAAGATCAAATCTTTCATAAGTGTTTTTATCAATGTCGTCTTTTGGTGTAGCTGTAAGTCCTACCAAAGGAGCATCAAAATATGTAAAAATATTTTTATATTTATTGTATATAGACCTATGTGCTTCATCACATATCACAAGATCAAAATGTCCGCATGTAAATATTTTTCTATCCTCTTCCTTAGCCGAATCTATGCAATTCATCATAGTCTGATATGTAGAAAAAACGCAATGAGCATTATAATTATCTTTTTCATCACAAAGATTGGTTACTGAAAGGTCAGGATAATTATTTCTAAACGCTCTCTTTGCCTGAGTTACTAAAGATGTTCTGTCCGCAAGGAACAAGATATTCTTAATCCATCCTGCATCAAGAAGTACATGACACAACTCTATTACAGTTCTTGTCTTTCCTGAACCCGTAGCCATAACAAGTAATGCTTTCCTACGATGTTTATTATCGAAAGCATTACATACCGCCTTGATTGCGGCCTCCTGATAATATCTACCTGCAATATTCTTATCTATAACGACATTTTCAAGAGATGTTCTCATTTTTCTTAAGTTGAACATCTTTTCCAAGTCTTCTTTTGAATATACGCTTGCTACCTTCCTTTCAGGATAATCACCATCTATTATTCTGGTCTCAAATCCGTTTGTAAGGAAAATACAAGGTCTTCTACCGAATTTTTTCTCAATAGCGTCTGCATAGTCGTTTGCCTGTTTTCTTCCGGCCACAACATCTACACATGTACGCTTTGCCTCTACTATTGCAAGTGGTTTGTGAGAAGCATCATAAAGTACATAGTCTACAAATCCGTCACCTGAATCTGTAGGCAATCCATCTATCTTTACCTCATTTAACCAATCAGAACCTTCTCTCCATCCTGCATCTGCCAGCATAACATCAATGTACATTTTTCTTGTTGAATATTCTGAGAGTTCAAGCGGCTTTGTAACATAGCTTTGGATCTTTTCTTCTCTCTGCTCTGTAAGTGAAGCCTTAAGTGATGCATTCTCTGCTATCAATTTATCCAAATCTATATCGGAAATTTCAGTTGTCTTTGGCGGCTCAACCTCTTTTGTCAGAAGTGATTTATCAAAGCTTTGTTCAACATAATTATCCGCATAACAATAGCTCACAAAATCAAAGAATATATGTAGATTCTCGAGACAAAGTATTGCCTTCTCCTCTGTTACCTTCCTTGCATTGTGAGTACCGTCATTACCTATCTTACGTATATAATCCATACGCTTAAACAAGTCTGAATCAATAATATCTTTGAATTCTTCAGTATTCATCAAACTTATCAGATTATCCTGATATGGTTTAGTCAATGAAGCATCTACCGAATACATCCATTTAATAGCAAACTCCATGGCTCTGCGGCAATTCATTACACACAGCCCCGGATCTATATATAAAACTTTTTCTGCCGCAATAGCAACATCTGAAAAGGTATCAAATCTCTTTTCCTTTTTCAAATAGTCAAAGTTGCCCATGGCAAACCTCCCCATAGTTTTAGTAAGTAGTATTTAATAGAGAATATCTCAACTTTATAGGAATATTCTTAAAATTTTATTTATGCAAAACTCAATCGTGTTAAGAAAATCGTTAACTATGACCATTTTACAGCAAAGTTAGGGTTTTGTATATATGGATTTGAGGTTGTGAGACGGATAACAATTTTGATTTGTTGACTTGTTCAACAAAGTTGGCAAATCTTTTTTGTAAACCAACTGGAGGAATAATAATAGGGTAATTTCCTATTATCTTAAGATTTAACCCACCTCTTCCATCAGTATTTGTAGAAGCTCTTCTAAGCTCATTATACTGACGTTTTAAAAAATATAACAAATACTCAGCGTCTATCTTTTCATTATTCACTATTGAGCAGATTGATTGATTTGTACATAGCTCAATTTCAGTTATTGCTGCCATACCTCTCGTTCTTCCCTGCCCTGCCATCGCTAATACCACAGTCTTCGGAGGAACAAGTTTTGTACTTGTTTTATCATACCCCAAATGTGTTATGAAATTATCTGTTCTATCTATCCTACCTTTATTGACCTCTCCAGAACTCATCCACGGAATAGTACCATTATTCCAATACTCATCAACTTTTGTACTTGGTGTAGCACCTGCAATACAAGACCCAATTTCATTAATTACTCCCCTTTGCCACCTTTTATTATTAACACTTGGATCTCCAAACATCTCAACAAATCGGGCTCTAATTAAATTATCTAGCTTACTTAATTCTACTTTATATAGCTCAATTATGTTTGTAACTGTATCCAATGTTTTTACAATATTTTTCTGAGACTCCGCATCCTTATATTCCAAATTAATCTCTTTAAGCCATTTGAAATGTCTGTTATAACCAGTGTCAGGTATTCTCGCGTTCCTCAATACATAATATAAATATTTATAATTTGCATCTTTAATCTTTGACTTTAAAAGTTTTACTCCATCTGCCCCCAAGAAAAACGGCTCATCAACATATTTTATAATTCTAGTATGATCACCAAACACAATAGCAGGTACATCTTCAAACAAACCATCATCAATATTTGTATATCCGGCAATATTATTTTGTCCTTGATCTATTACAATGTACTTTCCATTAGATAAATATTCCTCTTTAGGTATTTTTCTACATCTACTTGTGTAATCATCAAATACTTCACAGAAACCTAATTTCATTCAAAATCCCACACAAATCTCAATCTGTATTTTACGCAATATATTTTTGATGGGAATTCTTTACATTATTTTGGTTTACCATGGCATATTGCATTGTAGTATCAATTTGAGAGTGACCAAGTATCTTCTGCACTTGTTCGATTGGCATTCCCTTATCTATAGCTCTTGTTGCCATACTTCTACGAAACTTATGTGGGTGAATTTTTTCAAGATTAAGCTTTCTACCAAGCTGCCTTAATCGAATTTCTACACCACTTATTTTCAATCTATCATGTGGTGCATCCAATGTAACAAAAAGAGCCTCATTATCATCATCTCTAGTCTCAATGTAATCAATAAGGTGTACCTTTGCCTTAGCATCAAAGTATACTTTTCTCTCTTTATTTCCCTTCCCATATACAACACATTCACGACCTTCCAAGTCTATGTCACTAATATTTAGATTTACAAGCTCACCTACTCTTATACCGGTAGAATACAGCAAGTCTATTATAGCCTTGTCTCTTTTTGATGAGCAATTATCTCTAAGTCTTTCTATACTCTCATCAGAAATTACGCTCTTTACCACTGTCTTAGTCCTTATTTTATGAATACGCTTCATAGGACTTTTTAAAATATAATCTTCCTCTTCGAGCCATGAAAAGAAACTGGAAATATTTCTTCTAATATTATCAATGGTAGTATTACTGCAATTATTTATCTTTTGGTAGTCAGAGAGATACTCTCTCATCTCTTCGGTGGTTACTCTTCTTACCGGTGTATCCTTATTCCTTAACAAATGCTCTATTGTTACTTTATAATACTGTATCGTCCTTTCAGAACATCCCTCCACTTTCTTTGCATCCAAAAAGAGTTTCAAGAAATCTTCATTCGATATATCCTGCTTAGTAGCCTCACAATCAGAAAAAGCTTTCAAAATTACTTCCTGAAGCTTTTTCATCTGCGAAATAGATAAGTACTCTGACATTTCGTTTAGTATTATTACAATTTTGTCTTCCATGATGGTATTCTCCTTTGTATACCATCATCCTACGCCATCCAATTCCTTATTATATATACTGATTTAATTATTCAATAACAAAACGTTTGTATACATTTGTTCTGTTTTTACTATTTGTCACCTACCCAAAGTACTTTTGCATAAGACTATCAAATAATAACTGAGCTTTGTCCAATGCTTTTTGAACTTCAACTTTTGATTTGTTGACTTGTTCGACAAAGGTAGAAAAATATTTTTGTTTCTCAAAGCCTGGAAAATAGTATTCAAAGTTCCTAATCTTCTGCATATTTATTGAGGCCTGTGCCACTTTAGATACAAATGACATTATATATTTATTAGAATACATCAGAAGATGTACTAAAAAAACAGGATCGTAACTTAACTTATCTATTATAGTTATTTTCCCAACATTAGGTGCCAGATGATATTTATTATCCTCATCAACTAAAGCAACATCACCAATTGTACCTGCATATGTTATAAGAATATCTCCAATATACAACTTTGATCTAGGTAAAAGGTCAGAAGTTTCTCTTTCAATCCATTTTATATCATCTAGAATAATTTTTCCTCTTTTACAATTCAATCCTCTCAGCATTATAACATCACCAATTGAACCTATATCTTTATATTTTATATACTTAGTAAACTCAAAGCCTGCCAATTTAGTTACAGAAGCAATATCACCAATTTTTCGCCTATTTTCTTTAATCTTATCACCCTCTACCAAATCACCAAAGAGCTCGAAAAATCGGGCTCTGATGAGAGCATCTAATTTATCGATTTCAGACTTTCTTAAACTGATTATCTTTGATAGTCGTTCAAGATTAAGCACTGCCTTTTTTTGCAGATTCATTTCTGGAACATTTATTTCTATATCTGAAACAATCTTTTTCGATATTTCCTTAAATGTTGCACCTCTTCCAAATGAATTAAGATATTCTGTATTACCTTTAAGGAACCAGAAAAGATATCGGTTGTATATCTTCTCTGAACAAATCAGATTCTTAAATCCCTGATTACAATACATCTCACATCCAGCAATTGCCACCTTTCCTATAGGTGCTCTCGAGGACAAAATTACTGTTCCTTCTGGAAATGATGAAAGTCCAGTTTTCTTCACAGCTAGCTCTGTAATTTTCCTTGTTGTATCATAGACAATATAAGACTCATCATCCAATTCAGCAGGTGTAATCCACTTAATATCTCCATTCCAGTACTCTTCTATTTCAGTTTTAGGGGTACTCCCTGATACAATTTCACAGATGTCTCCTAACTTATATTTTGCCATCTATCATTCACACACAAATCTCAATTTGAGATCCCTTTCAATAATTCTCTCAACACTCTGGTCTCTTCCATTATCTGCTCATTCAGCTTCTCTATTTCATCCAAAATCTCTGATGTTGGTGGATATTCTACTGGAACATACTCCACTTCCTTGTATTTATTGATTGATAAATCATAATCTTTTTCTATGATTTCACTCTTCGGTACCATAAATGACTTATCTGTACGTTTTCTATCCTTTTCTCCATCAAGATTCTTAAAGCGGTCTATGATATCCGGTATGTCATTTTCTGCTACCGGTGTTCGCTTATCGTCAAGACTCTTACCGTCAGCTGTCATATCATAAAACCATACATTATCAGTTCCGCCATGATTAGTCTTTGTAAATATAAGTATACCTGTGGACACTCCCGCGTACGGTTTAAAGACTCCGGAAGGCATCGATATTACTGCTTCCAGCTTTTGATTTTCTATCAATTCTTTTCTTATAGCCTTATGAGCATTGGAAGAACCAAAAAGCACACCGTCAGGTACTATACAGGCACATCTTCCACCTATCTTTAGCATTCGTGTGAAGAGTGCAAGGAATAAAAGCTCTGTTTTTTTAGTCTTACATATTTTTAGAATATCTGTAGATACTATGTCAGCATCAAGGCTGCCCTTAAATGGTGGGTTTGCAAGTATAAGAGAGTACATATCCTTATCGGGGTTTTGATCGGATAGACTATCCCTATATTCTATACAAGGATTTTCTATACCATGAGTCATCATATTCATAGCACCTATACGAAGCATGGTTCTATCCATATCAAATCCATAGAACATGTTATTCATAAAATGTTCTTTATTCTTTTTGTCCATAAGTACTTCTTTTTTATACTTTTCCTTTAAGTACTCACCACTCATTACAAGAAATCCTGATGTACCGCATGCAGGATCACATATAGTCTCATTTGGCTGTGGATCCATCATTTCTACCATCATCCTTATGATATGCCTTGGTGTTCTAAACTGACCGTTTACACCTGACTGTGCAATTTTAGAAAGCAGGTACTCATATACATCTCCTCTTACATCCGTACTCTGTATCTTATCCATCATGGCATATATCTCATCCATGGCATCCACTATCTTTGAAAGCATTAGAGGTGTACTTACTTTAAATATAGCATCTCCCATATACTTACTGTAGGCGCTATTCTTATCACCGTGAAGATTTTTTATAAATGGAAACACCCATTCTTGCATTATACTGTACATTCTTTGTGCAGGAAAATCGTGAAAAACAGACCACTTAAGCTGTTCTCCTTCTACCTTTCTATCTCCTATCACTACCTCACCGTCGAAAATACTCTTAAAAGGTAATCCAAGCATAGATGCTTCTTTTGCTCTTATATTGTCGGCACTATCGATATCTTTGATGAACATCAAATATGTCATCTGTTCTACAACCTCGAGTGGATTTGTAATACCCCCTGTCCAAAATATCTCCCATAATCCGTCTATTTTATTTTTTAATTCTCCTGTCATAATTTCCCTTTCTGATTTTTAAAATATTTATTTTGATCTAAATTATTTTTTATTGTAAATTTGCTTCAATTTTTTTCTGGAAGTTTCCAACTTTGCTTTCAGGTCAGCTATCCTCTCAAGTTCCTCTTTGTATTTCTCCCCTATTATATTCTGTTCTTCCGGCGAAGGCAAAGGAATCTCAAGTTTTCTCAACTTTTCTAAAGAAATTGTTGGTATTACGCTGCCTACATATATACTTTTAAATAAAGCTCTTCCAAGCTCACTGTCAAAAAGTGCTTGCAAATAATATGGATTAACCTTTGTCTCATCTATTTCAAGAATAAACATATTTCCGGTTGCCAATATTTCCATACCTTCTGCTACCTTTACAACCGCTGATTTAAAGTCCGGTGATCCTGTCTTGGTCAAAACGATTGAATTATTTCTTATACAAAACTTTTTTACATTAGCCTGTATATCCTTTAAGTACTGATTATCCGTAAAGAAAATATCTCCATCACTGATGTTTGAAATCATTATATATCTATAAGGTGTGGGTTCACCTGCTCTATTTTCATCTAAATATGATGCTTTTACCTGTGCTCCCCTTGTTATACTCTTTACAATACTCGCAAGCTCCACTCCATCTTTAATCTCCGGCGCTTTATCCAAATATCTACTTGCATTAATAATATAATCATTTTCTGCAATCTCATGTATACTTATTGTTATAGATTTATTACTGTTCTTTTGTAATAATTCCATAATATCTGATATGTCATTGTCCGATAATATAGTTCTTCTTCCATCTTTTGTAAAATTCTCACCGGCATCAATCATCTTAATATTAGTGTTTCCATGACTGAAAATCACAAGAGTTGTTGCAATAGACGTTCCGGGTAGTAGTTTTGCCGGCAATAAAACTGTTGCTTCTATAAGACCGTTTTCAACAAAGTATTCCCTTATTTTTCCGTCTGTAGAATTCCATGTTGTTCCATTTGTCATAATGGCTACAGCCCTTCCATTCAATTTCATCTGCTCAACTAATTTCAAGTTAAATATCCAGTCTGAAGAAACTCTCTTTATATTATCCGGAAAATCCACAAAATCTTTTACAATATCTTCAATATCAGGAATAGAGATCATAAAAGGATAATTTGCAAAAAGCTTATCTACCTTCTTTTCCGCTTTGTATGTCATAGCATCATTTAAAACTAAAGATATATCCCTGTCCAATAGTGATGCCCTTATATTTGCAATAAAGTTAAACGCCATATTATACTCTATGCCGGTATATTTTAGATTTTCTCTTAATAATGCTAGCTCAATAAAAAAATTACCCTTGCCTGAACAAAGCTCCAATACACTATCATTTTCCTGTACATCCAATATCTTAGCAACCAGCTTTAATATTCCTCTTGGCGTAGATGACTCTTGGAAAACATCTTCTAAGTCATTATTAAATAACAGATATGCAAGGAGATTCTCTGCATCAAATCCATATACCTTTAATCTATCTAATACAGGCGATATCTCAGGAAAATAATAAATTAACTCACTTTTTATGCTGTCATCTACATCACAGATATTCTCAAACAATTCAATACTGTCAAGGTCTTTAATTTTGTCCTTAGCTACCCTGTACAATAAATATGCTAATACTGTTGAATATCTTGATTTATTATCACCTGATATTTTACGAAGCTCACTGCTTATAGCATCTGAAATATCTGAAGTATCAATCTTTTCCAATCTCTTAAGATATGATATATTCATGCCACTCCTTCTAGGTTTTTAATAACCTTTATTTTATAAGGTTATAATAAACCTAAAAAATACGAAAGTCAATCCTAGTTTTAAGGTTTTTAATAACCTTATGATTTTTACTGAGTATGATATTCTCTATAAGTTTATTACAAATACACGAATTATATTTACTTACAAGAAAAAGGTGCCTTATCTGACGACAAAGACACCTATATACAATTCGCTTACACCTGCCTATTAGTAGTTTTCATCCTTTACAGGCACCTCTTTATATTCATCGATATTTATCATATCTTCATATATTAGCATGTTGGAGTTATAAGATGATTTATGTATAAGCCAAAATTCTTTCATATACTTAAACCAAGATGCTCTTCGTATTTTTAAACTGGGAGCACCCAATCTTGCCGGAGCTTCTTCAAAATTATCAATGGTATAGATATATTTATCATTAGTTTTATTTAGAAGATAACATCCGGCTTTTTTATATAGATTATCTATTTCAGTATAAATATCTTTTATATTATAGTTCTTATCTTGTTTTATACTATCTTCATCAAGTTGTAATAATACTTTATACATTCATTCTCCTTTTTCTTTGCAAAAATACATATAGGCCTTCTGAAACTTAATAAAAGCACTAAATATATTATCTATTGTTATATCCCACTCCGGACATTTTTCTAGCTTTCTTCATCATCTTCTTCGTCTTCAAGCTGTTCTTCCCAGTCAGGTATCATATCTTCATATACCCATTCATCTTTAGAGTATTCATTATGTACAAGAAAAAATTTATCCATATATTTAAACCAAGGCAATTTCCTTATATCAAGACTCGGTACACCAAGTCTTGCCGGCGCTTCCTCTATATTATCAATAGTATAGATATACTTATTTCCATCATTTTCAAGAAGATAACATCCGGCTTTACGATAAAGAGCATCTATCTCTTTATAGATATCATTTAAATCAAACTCTTTATCTTTTTTTACCTGTTCTTCATTAATCTGTAGTAAAACTTTAAACATAATAGCTCCTTTAATCTTTAAAAATTTTAAATTTCAAAATATTGTTTTTGCAATACATTTCTTGAAAAAAATTTCAGCACAAAATTTTCTCCCCACATCTCCCCTCATTGTACTATAATCATAATATAAAATTCAGAAAGGACATTAAGATGAATTCAATAAAATCTTTCTTATCAAAAAACTTATTCGGTATGCTTATATGCTTTCTCATTGCTCTGCCGGCGTGGTTTCTGGGGAAGAGATTTCCTATAATCGGAGGGCCGGTTATTGCGATTATTGCAGGTATGATCATTACACTTTTTTGGAATGAGAAGGGCAGGGCAGGTGCCGGAATAAAGTTCACTTCAAAATATATTTTGCAGGCGGCTGTGGTTTTTCTGGGGTTCGGCCTTAACCTGAGTGTTGTACTTCAAACCGGCAGACAGTCGCTCCCTATAATCATATGCACGATATCCACCGCACTTATAATTGCCTTTATTTTACATAAGCTGATGAATATCCCCGGCAATATTTCAACTCTTGTGGGAGTAGGTTCTTCCATATGCGGAGGTTCCGCCATAGCGGCTACCGCACCTGTAATAAATGCCGATGATGACGAGGTAGCACAGGCTATATCGGTTATCTTCTTTTTCAATGTACTGGCCGCACTGCTTTTTCCTGTTTTCGGAAAGATGATGGGATTTGATACTCTGAGCGGAGAGGCTTTCGGAATATTCTCAGGCACTGCTATAAATGACACTTCATCCGTTACTGCCGCCGCTTCCACTTGGGACAGTATGTGGAGTCTCGGCACTCAGACTCTTGATAAGGCTGTTACTGTAAAGCTTACCAGAACTCTGGCAATCATCCCCATTACTTTGGTACTTGCAATAATCAATGCAAAGAAGTCAAATGATAATCAAAACGGTTTCAGCCTTAAAAGATCATTTCCGATGTTTATTATATTTTTTATTGTTGCATCCGTTATCACTACTATTGCTTTAAGTGCAGGTGTACCTTCACATTCATTTGCTCCTTTAAAGGATTTCAGCAAGTTTTGTATCATTATGGCAATGGCTGCAATCGGACTTAACAGCAATCTGATTAAGCTTATAAAATCCGGTGGCAAACCTATTATACTTGGCGGAATATGTTGGATAGGTATCACCACAGTAAGCCTTATAATGCAGCATATACTTGGTATATGGTAAAAAAAGTGTGCAAGCCCCAAAACTTGCACATTTTTTTAATTTATTATCACTTTATAAAGTATTACATCTCCATAATCTTTATAAACCTCGGTACTTCCATCCTCCAATAGGTATCTTACAACATCCGCCGCTCTTTCTCTGCCTTCCAGATACTCATCTTCAACACAGATATATTTTATATCCGCATAATGCAGATAATCCTTAAAATTATCAAGTGTTCTTACAACCGCTGAATTACCTCCACTTCCTGTAATATCTGTATAAGTCCTTATATCCGCACTCAATATTTTAAGTAAGTTATCCTCTGACAATAATAGTGTTCTCGGATTCCCCAATTTCATCAAATCCATATATACATCTACAAAGTTGCTGTCTGTATTTCCCAACACTTCTTTGTCGATATATATGTCATGATGATTATATATTCCAAGTTCTCTTATATACTTCGGACTTTCAGTAAGCCCTCTGATACCTGCCCAGTTTGTAACCCCCGTTATAAGAAGTGAAAATGCTATACATGGTATCAATGAATAGAATAAACTCTTAACCCCTGAATCTTCTACCAGAAAACAAACCGCAATGATCACCAAAGCAAACAACAATATGAAATAATTACCGTCTACCTGATTTAATATAAATAAGCTAAACAGACTGACCGTAGCACCTACTCCGAGAATAATCATTATATATGTGAATATATCTCTATTACTCTTATTCTTAATGCAGTATCTTACAGTAAATACAGCCAGGATTATAAATAATACAGTTATCAGTACGGTAGGTGAGGCTATATAAATATGCGTCTCATTTGTCGGTGATATGAAAAGCTGGAATAATCTGTAAAATATATCCACGCTCTCACCTGATGACATATTCATACCTGCACTTCTATAATCTCCGATAGTATAAGGATATTTTGTCTCTATTCCAAGCTTATACCATACAGAAGAATATACCGAAGTAATAATATGTCCGGTAAGTATATATGTTCTTGCATATACAAGTACAATTGCAACTATCGGAAGGACTGACAGGTAGGCAAATCCGAATAAATTTTTGATTTTACTTTTATTCTTTATAAGGTCTGTAACAAGATAAATAATATTTGCAATTCCTATACCTAAGCTGAACAATAGACTCGTAGGCTTATATATAATACTTGCAAGCAGGGCTATCAATGCAAATGTAATATAGTAACTATGTCTTTTTTTCACATACAGGCACATATTCAGTATTGATATCAGCTGCATTAATAATGTGATCATATCAGTCTTTGCAGATAATCCCATATTCATAATTGCAGGTGTCACGGATACCAGTACTACTGAAAGCCATGACTTATCATCTCTTTTTTCACTGCAGACTTTTACTATCTCAAATACCGTAAAAAGCACCATTATTGCACATATGTAAGAAAAACTCAGTACAAATCCGAAGCTTTTCTTTGTATTAAGTGCAAGTGTAAGTATCTCAAGTCCCTTCGGGTAAACATATACATCGTTTACGGTTCCCAGATTGTCATATATTCCGGTATTTCCGATAAGTACCGACAAACTTCTAAGTCCGTACCTTAAAGAATCATAGTCCAAAGTAATATTGATTCTTCCAATTTGCAACAGTATTGCTGAAAGTGATATTGCAGAACCTATGCAGAAAAAATTTTTATTTTCAAAATCTTTCTTTTTTTCTGTATTATTCTTTACTACCGGTACTATTATTTTGAAAAATCTCATCAAAATATAAGTGACTACAACAAGCATTGCAAGTCCCAGAGTAAAGTATCTTACTCCATTTTTTGAAGCAAGATGAAGTGCTGAAAGTACACATATGAAAATAATATATGTAAGACTTCCTGTACTAAAGCTGTTTAAATAACGGGCTATAATGCCATCTTCCACACAGCTTTTTCTCACCTTTACAAGCATTATTTCACCAAGCCAAATGAGCACCAATAGGAAGATACAATCTACTATAAAAGCGGTGGCGGCCTGATGTAAAATCATATATATCAGACTAAAAAATCCTATACCTATAAGTCTTATATAATTGTTTTTTACCAATCTTAATATCAGATAAAATATAACAAATAGCAATATATGTTCAAAATAAAGCATTTTTGTTTCCATCTCTCCGATATCAAATAATATATAAGTCTTTTCAGCCAATAAAGAAAAACTGTATATACTAAGGATGGCGGCACATATAAAAATAAGCAAATATCCTGTTTTCTTAATATTCATATATAAACTCCATACCTCTTGTAACACAAATCTTTCTCATCAAATTACCACCTATTTTCATCAATACTCTCCCTCTTCACCCTGTATTTTAAATTTTGTCTCTAATACCTAGAAAATGTCGAAAAAGTCATCGTCATCTTCAAAGTATTCATCATTATCTTCAAAAGAGTCTTCAAAAGAGTCATCAAAATTTTCATCTGTTCTATTTTCCCTTCCCTCATATAGTTTTACCATTTCAGGGTCGGGCTTTATTTTATATGACTTCGGTTCATACGGATCTATTTCGTATGGCTCTATTTCAAATGGCTTTACACTGTTTTTAAGTTCTTCTATAAATAAGCTTCTTTCTTGGGTAAATCCTTCAAATACCTTCGGCTCTTTCATATTATTTGTAAGCTTCTTATACAGTTCGTTTTCCGTGATATTATATCTTTTTGAAAACTTAGGTTTTGAGCCTCTTCTGAATATAATCTGATTTCCAAGTTTCATATTCAGGCAATCCTCCGTCATTATTCCGGCTCTCATTCCGATATTTCTTGCAGTATCCAAATCATTTGAACCCATATAGACATATGTATCACAGTTGTTAATAATGGTTGTAGCACTGTCATTTCCATAAAGTGATGACAATTGTGACTCCGACTGTATCAAAAGTGTCACCGAGATACCCTTTTCCCTGAATATTGAAATATACTGGTCAAATAAAGGTACCGGACATCCGGTTGCAAAGTCGTCCGCCAGAAAATGTATAGGTATTGGCAATACGCCTTCAGCCTGTCTTTCTCCAATTTCAAACAGCTCTTTAAATATATGTGCATAAAACATATTTATAAAACTGTTTAAGCTTGGGTTCACGGGACTTGTAGTCACAAACAATGCTCTCTTTTCCATTGCCAGCTTCTCAAAGCTTATCTTATTTTCCATCTTGAACATTCTTCTAAGCTCAGGTGTAAAGACATATCCGATGGCCGTATTTAATGTACCAAAAACACAACTTGCGGTTTTTATAGGCAATCTCCTAAAAGATTTCCAGTTAACCGTAGCAAAGTTAAAAGTGTTTGTCATTTCAAGCTCTAAAAAATCGTAATCATAATTAGTCTTTATCTCGCTTGTATCATCTTCAAAGCTAAGCTTATCAAGCATCTCAAGAACATCAATAAAACTCGGATTATCTTTTTTCATCAGTACATAGGATATAAATGCCGCAAAAAGTGAAGTAGCCGCCTCATCCCAGAACGGATCCGCATTGCTGTTTTCTTTTTTCTTATTTGCTGTGACAATGCTCTTAGCCACAAAGACTATATCCTGATAACTCTTGATAAAATCAAGCGGATCATAACCTATATTTCCGTTTTCAGGATGTACAAAGTCAAGATCCCAGACCTTATAATCTCTTTCTTCCAATAATGAAAAATATTTATTCACAATTCTTCTCTTTGTTACAGAAGTAATAATATTTCTGTTATATGATTCCAGAAGAAATGCTTCCGTTATGGAAAGGGTTTTACCCGAACCTGAACCTCCGACCACCAAAATATTATTGTTGATACCGGTTATATTACTGTCTGTAGAAAATATACAATCTTCGCCTTCACCTAAAATCACCCTGTCAATTTGGGATTGTATCTGCTTACCTTTTTTATCTCTCATTACCACTCCACTTCTTTTACAAAATCAATGACCTTTGAGAACTCTATTATTTCATCACATAAATTAAATGCAATTGCTTCATCGGGTGAGAAATAATGATCAAAATCAGTAGCTTTGTCAATCTCTTCTTCAGTTTTTCCTGTATGTTTTGCCAATAGACTGTTGATTTTCTTCTTCGTTTCAAGCATGCTGTCGGAAATACTCTTGATACTTGAAGCATTACCTGAAACTCTTCCACCAAGCATCGGTTGATGCAGCATAAGTTCACTATTTGGAAGCATATATCTTTTACCTGCACATGCCAAAAGCACCGCACCCATGCTGTAGGCTTTTCCCCTGCATATAATTCTTACAGGCGCTCTTGAGCCTACTATTGCATCATATATCAAAAGACCGCTGTTTATTTCTCCTCCGATACTGTTTATAAGCACTGTAATAGGCTCGTTTGACTCAAGATTCAGCTCCAATATCTTGTCGGTAAAATCGACAGCCGACTCATCTGTTATTTCACCGTTGATATTTATACATCTTTTACTGAAAAACTTTGCTTCCAGTGATACCTGTGTAATACCGCTGTTTGTCTTTATCAATGTACTTGTACTCATAATATCTCCTCTAATCAATGCCTGTTAAAGATCCGTCCACAGAGTTTCACTCTATGCTTATCTTAATTCCTATTTTTATCAGTTTCCTGCTACTGTTTCTCCTGTCCAGTCTTTGATACCTCCAAATTCATATACATTTGTATAACCCATATCATAAAGCTTTTGTGAAGCCTGTCTGCTTCTGTTTCCGCTTCTGCAATATACAAGTATCACCTGATCAAGGTCAGGAAGCTCTTCCGGCTGAGTATTTGTTATACTCTCATTAGGTATACATATAGCACCCGGAATATGTCCTGCTGCATACTCATCCTTGCTTCTTACATCGACAACGATATGTCCGTCTTCATTTGCCATCATCTGCTTTGCAGTTTCCTGATCAATATGTGTATAGCTGTCTTTTTTAGCTTCCTCACTTTCCTTCATAGTTTCCCCCGCTTTTTCACTTGTAGCTACACTGCTTGCAGCTGTTTCCTTTGCTGTAGTCTCCTGCATACTTGCATTATTTGAACATCCTACAACTGTGAGTAAAACTCCTGTTAATATAACTCCTGCTATCTTCTTCATATAAATAATACCTCTCTTATATTTGATTTCTTTCTGTACAATATATTAACATCACTATGTTACAATATCGCACATCTTCCATTATAGCATGAATTCATTTGTGTATCTATCAAATAAGTGCGAAGAACTCAACCACAAGCAGTTATTCTCAAGCAATGTCCGGCATCCTGCAATCTCCTTGGCTACCAACTTCATATGCTTCGAATTATCATAAATATATAATTCATCTATAAGCGACATTAATTCCTTAAGTTTTGACAATGAAACATAATATCTTCTTTTTATATCCTCCTCCGGAATACCATGTCCACCCATACTGACTCTATGGGCAACTCTTTGAATTGCCAACTCAGGACTGTTAAGTCCTACATAGTTCATAATTATCTTGTAGCCGAGTTTCTTTGCCTTCAGTATATTATTTAGCATACTTCTTCCGGTCAATGTGGTTTCCTGATTGAATGAAATGCATTTATTCATACAGTCTTTTATAATCTTTACAGCCATCTTCATTGCCTTGGCCTGATCGGATTTATTTCTCCAATCTCCACTATTGGATATTACGATTTCATCTGAATTTACTCTTACACCGAAATCATGATTTTCCTGTAGTAATATACTATATAAAGTTGACTTTCCTGCACCGTTTACTCCGGCAAATATCGTATATGTTGGCATAATTTTAATCCTCTACTATGTTTTATTTCTTGCGTTTCAAATAATCAAAAACTATTTCTTTTTTCCATTTATTTTTAGACAAATTCTCTTCCATAGCCATTGGAGAATCTGCTTCCATTGCAGCGCACATAGCCTGTGATACTCCTTCATATATAAGCTTTGTACCCCTATCATCATGTATATAGTTCACGGCTCTTTCTCTACGTATTCCAAACCTCTCAGCTTCTGCACATGCATCTATATTTGCTCCTATGAAGATAAATTCCCAGCCATACTCTTTCTGCTCTTTTTCAATCATCTTCTTAACCTGATCATAATTATAATTTATACTTGCATTTTCCATTCCGTCTGTTGTGATAACAAATATGGTCTTATCAGGTCTGTCTTCTTCCCTTGCATATTTATGAATATTGATTATATGTTTGATTGCACCACCAACTGCGTCCAAAAGTGCAGTCGATCCTCTTACAAAATACTCTTTATTTGTTATCTTATCCACTTTTTCAATCGGCACTCTGTCATGAATAACCTCGGTTCTATCATCAAACAATACTGTTGATACATATGCCTTTTCTCCCGTCTGTTTTTGCTTTTCAATCATTGAATTGAATCCTCCGATTGTATCAGCCTCAAGACCGCTCATTGATCCGCTTCTGTCCAAAATATAAACTATTTCTGTTAATGTCTTTTTCATAAGATTTCTCCTTTAAAATTGTTTTGTAAGCTTATGATACATTAATCGAAGTAAAAAAAGGTCAACCCTAAGGCGACCTTTTGCATTTAACTTGAAAGCGGTTCCAATCCAAAGTCAAACAGTACAATGTCTATTTTTATTACATTGTAATCTTTATTTTTTATAAAGTATTCCACCACCTTGTCGGTCTGTGAAATAGGTGAAAGTGCATATCCTGCAATTCTTAAAAAATCCACAGTCTCATCAATATTTAATCTAAGCCCTACTGCAAGTGCCAGTACTTTCTCTTTTGAAGGCTTTACCTTTCCCTTTAGAAGCTTTGAAAAATACTGCTTTGATATATTTGAAGTTGCGTAAACCTCGGAGTTTTTCAATCCCTTCTTGTTTATAAGCTGCT
The DNA here is from genome assembly GCF_000512995.1 of Lachnoanaerobaculum sp. MSX33. NCBI lineage: Bacteria > Bacillati > Bacillota > Clostridia > Lachnospirales > Lachnospiraceae > Lachnoanaerobaculum > Lachnoanaerobaculum sp. MSX33. Next base: position 70,880 of record NZ_AZXX01000060.1, read on the forward strand.
GCAAATGTTTTTCAAAAGATTCAGTATATATCTTCTTTAATACATCCTCCAGTGATTCTGAAACATTCTTAGCCTTCTTTTTTCTCAAGAAATCCGGTACGTTTAAAGCTGAAGTACTATACTCATATTGAGATTCTCCTACTCCTGTTTCAAATTCTTTCAGACTCGGATATGGAGGCTCTTTGTAACCGAAACATTCCTTATCATCTTCATATGCGTTGTAATCTTCATCCACAGGCAGATACTCTGTAGCATTTGCCGCAGCTACATAATCATCATCTATAAACTCTGTAACTTTATCCACCAGAGTACCGGATACCCGTACCGCATCACTTCCGAAAACCACAAGAAATATTTCTATTTCAAAATCTTTTAAAAATTCCGTGAAGGCTTCTACAGCTATAGCTACACCGATTTCTTCCGGAAATCTGTATGTACCTGTTGCAAGCAAAGGAAATGCTATGGACTTGCAATTGTTTTCAACTGCCATATGCAGCGCTTTATCATAGCACTGCCTAAGTATAGAAAGTTCGTTACTTCTTCCGTCCTTCCAAACAGGACCGCTTACATGAATAATGTATTTGGCATCAAGATTGAATGCAGGTGTAATACCGACATCTCCGGGATATAAATTTCCAAGCTTTCTTCGCTCCTCTAAAAGCGCTTTACTTCCTGCCGCATTATATATGGCGGTCTCAACTCCACGTCCGATAAAACCGTAAGGATTTACCGTATTTACAATGGCATCCGCTTTTACATTAGTAATATCATTTCTAATAATTTTAAAAGGCACTATACTACCTCCATTTATTTATATTCCAATTATATACTAATCTATCCGCTCATTCCACCTATATAAAGCCTCTTTACTTTTCATGCACCAGTTTACCGGTTATATGTTCAATACTCATTACATACATTTTCACTCTGCTGCCTGCGCTTTCAATTTCCTTTTCAATGGATTCCGGGCTTGGATAAAATCTTTTAGCAAGTCTTCTCAACTGATCATATATCTTTTCCTTGTCACTCACTTCTTCTACATGCCCCAGACATACAACACTTTTGAATGTATTTGCCCAGTCTCCCTCTTCTATATGGCCCTCATCTGTAGTTGTAAAACATACCTTGTTATCTTTTCCCAAAAGATCTACCTTAAGCCCCTGCAGTGCACCGTGAAAATATATTCTTCCTTCAGTTTCATCAAAATATTGATTTATCGTAACAGCATAAGGATATCCGTTCTCACCGTTCATAGCAATAACTCCTCTTGGTGCACTCCTTAGTATTTCAAAGCACTCCTCTTTTGACAGCTGCTGTTTAAATCTTCTCATTGCTCTAAATTCCATCTTATCTCCATTCAATTTTAAATATCTTAATTCATAAACAGGCCTATGGTAAAACCCATAAGCCTGTAATTTCTAGTTTTCTTTCTTTTTTCCAAGATTCAGTGATACTATCAACAGGAATGCACCCATTACGGTTCCTATAACTAATGCAATCAAATATATTACAGGATTTGTCACAGCACCTACCAAAACTGCAAACATTCCACCATGTGGAGCCCTTGATCTGCAATCAAAAATCATGCTGAGCGCACCTGCCACACCACTTGATAAAAACAGTGGCGGTATTACTCTTATCGGATTACTTGCCGCAAAAGGTATTGCTCCCTCTGTTATAAATGCAAATCCCATTACATAATTTACAAGAGCACTTCCTCTTTGTGTTTCAGGCCAAAGATTCTTATAAATCGTAGCTGAAAGTGCAATAGCAAGCGGCGGTATCATTCCTCCTACCATACTTGCAGCCATAACATCACTGCCTGCCGTTCCGGATGTTGTAACAAGCGCTGTTGCTGTAACATATGCAGCCTTATTTATAGGGCCTCCCATATCTATAGCCATCATGGAGCCTACAACAAATCCTAAGATAACCTTTTCTCCACCGCTCAAAGCTTCGATAAAATTCTTAAAAGATGTCATAATAAATGCCATCGGAGCATTTACTACAAATAGCATCAAAACACCCATTATAAATGATCCAAGTACAGGGAATAAGAATATCGGTTTTATTCCGTCAAGTGAACGTGGAATCCATGAGAATATATATCTGAGTGCGATAATAATACCGCCTGCCAAAAATCCGGCCACCAAAGCACCTAAAAATCCCGAAGGTGTGTAATTAAGCCATGCCACACTCTTTAATCCGAGTATACTTGGATCTGCCAGAATTCCACCTACCATACCGACTATAAATCCGGGTCTGTCGGCGATACTTCTTCCTATGAAACCTGCCAATATAGGTAGCATCATACTGAATGCAAGCTTACCGAGCACAAACAAAAGTTCAGCAAATTTATTGTAGCTTGGATCCTCCGGATTGAAAGCATTAATACCCCAGAAAAATGACAAAGCTATAAGTATTCCGCCTGCCACAACAAATGGAAGCATATTGCTGACACCTTCCATAAGATACTTATATATCTTACGTCCTACGCTCTCACCCTCTGTGCTTTCGCTACTGCTCTTTTCTCCACTATGATGATATATAGCTGCATTTCCGTCCAAAACGGTCTGTATCAATTCCTTAGGCTTATTTATTCCGTCAGCCACCTTGGTAAATAAAGTCGGATGTCCGTCAAATCTTGCGATTTCAACCTTCTTATCAGCCGCAACGATAATACCTACAGCTCTTTCAATATCATCTTTAGTAAGTTTATTTTCTACACCGATTTGACCGTTGGTTTCAACCTTGACATCAAGTCCCATCTCCTTTGCCGCTTCTTTTATCTTCTCTGCAGCCATAAATGTATGAGCAATACCTGTAGGACATGCTGTAACGGCAATAATATACTTCTTGTCTTCACTGCCGTTTTCTTCCTTAGGCTTCTCTTTTACCTTCTCGGTTGACTTTACAAAGTCCTCAAAGATTGTCTTTACCTCTTCCTTTGTGGTAGCATTGTCAAGCTTACCTTTAACCTCAGGATTCATAAGTGCTGTGGAAAGTGTAGCCAGTGCCTTTAAATGCTCATCAGCACCGTTTGCAGGAGCACAAATCATAAATATATGCTTTGCCGGCTGAGCGTCAAAACTTTCCCATTCAACTCCCTCATCACTTTTAGCATATATTATCATAGCCTTTTCAAAGCAACTTGCCTTGGCATGAGGTATTGCTATTCCGTCACCTACTCCGGTAGTTGAAAGTTCTTCTCTTCCCAAAAGAGCCTTATAAAACTCATCTTTATTTCCGATTATGCCTTCTTCTACCAACATATCAGTAAGCTTATTCAAGGCATCTTTTTTATCTTTTGCCGTAAAGCCGAACTGAATCAAGTCAAATTGAATAAGTTGTGTTAAATTCATTTTACCTCCTAAAATTATAGTACCTCATCAACCTTTATTTGAACTAAAAGTTCTTCTATCAGCTCTTTTTTACCTACTCCTGCAGAAAATGAAGTTGCGCCGCCTGCCGCTGATGCATACTTCAAACTGAGTCTAAAATCTTTGGTCTCATCATACTTTGCTACAAACATTGCAAGCATACTGTCACCTGCCGCTATAGTTGAGACAACCTTACCCTTTGCTATATTTGCGCCAAGGACCTCACCTGTAGATGTGAAAAGTATTGCCCCCTTACTTCCTCTTGAAACCAGTACATTTTGTGCACCCATTTCCTGAAGTTTTCCGGCATACTTTTTTATATCTTCAATGGTGCTTAACTCAACTCCAAACATTTCTCCCAGTTCAAATTCATTAGGCTTTACGATAAAAGGTTTGCATTTTAAAGTATTAAGGACCATATCCTTATTGCTGTCAACAACAAGCTTTGCCCCCTTTTGCCTTACCTTCTCAGCTATTTTTACAAAATCATCACTTTCCATACCCGGTATAATATTACCTGATAAAAAAACGGTATCCTCGCTGTTTAATCCTTCAAGGGTATTAAAAAACTCTTTTATATTTTCTGCACTTACCTTACTGCTTTGAGAGTTAATTTCAGTCTCGGTATCTGTTGTCAATTTGATATTAATTCTTGTAAATCCCTTTGTCTCAACGAAATCAGATTCTATTCCCTGTTTCTTTAATTCATTTTTTATAAAATATCCTGTAAATCCTGCTATAAAGCCCAATGCCTTACTTTCTTTACCGATATTTTTAAGCAAGAGTGAAATATTTATACCCTTTCCACCTACAACATAATCCGATTCTCCGGTTCTGTTTAACTTACCAAGTTCAAAATTTTCAACCTTGGTAAGCATATCTATTGCCGGATTTAATGTTATTGTATAGTACATCCGCCACCTCCTTAACTAAATGCAGAAAATACCTATATTTGAGCTACATTATAGCATAAATCTAAATCATACCTTTTCTCTTTATTTCCTCAAGCCATGACGGAAACTCTTCCAATAACCTGGCATAGAGCTCTTCATTTGATACCTTTTTAAAATCGTCCAATGCAAAAAATCCTGCATTGTCCACATATCTTCCGGTCATGGTATCCAGCTTTTCAAGTATACCGTAATTCTTACCGCCTACACCCACAAACTGCCAAAAAATCGGCAGATGTGAAGCCTCTGTGATGATATTTTGTATTTCTCTTTTTTGGTTTACACCTCCGTCTGTAATAAAAAGTACATAGGCAGGAATCTTAGTGTCTTTGTATTCATCCACTACCATTCTCATTACAATCGGCTCATTATTTCTTCCACCAAGATCCAGCATCAGATGTTTCCAATCTTCGGGAACTGCCGTCGTGTAGTTTTTTAAATTCACGCTGTTCATCTTCCTCGCTGTAGTTCCGTAAAACCAAAAATCAAGTTCTCCGTCATCATCAAACTGTACCGCCAAAGGCAATGTCTTATTTACAATAGACTGAACAGTGCCGTTCTTAAATCTAGGTACCATAGACCCTGAGATATCTAAAACAAGGCCTACTCTTGCAACTGTAGTCTCCAAATTCTTTTTCTTTAGCTCAAATACAAGAGGTTTTACAAGACTTACAAGCTCAGGTGCTTTCTCCATTTTCTTTTCAAGAGATACTTTTACAGGCTTCTCCACAACAGGCTCCTGTACCGGCTCACTTACTTCTTCCCCACCGAAGTATTTCAAAAGTGCAGACAGTCCGCCGTCAAATCCACTTGCCACGCAACCTATTCTCCAAACATCTTTGCGGTATATCTCCATAACAATAACCGCCTTTTCCTTGGAGAAATCATTTCCTCCAAGTGTCATTTCTATATCTTTAGCTACGGATTGATATACTTTAGTATCAAGACTATTCATCTCTCCCATAGTCTGAGTGCCGTCAATACTTACAGTAAATACCAACCTATTGATAAAATCGGGGATTGTTGACAGATTTAGAGTATACCTTACTCCATCAGCTATATTTTCAACACTTAGCTCAGCATTAGGACTTGTCCTTTGATTATAGAAAATCATATATCTGTCATCTGAAAGTTTTCCGTTTTCATCCACTCCAAAACAGCAAAAGTCATACTCTGCATTGCCTTTGACCTTCATATCAACAAAGATATTCTCATTTAGATTTACATGATTTTCAAGCTTGTCTTTCCAACCTTTTACCATATGTCCCCCTTATTTAAAATAAAATATTTATATTTCCATATAATAATATTCTGATAAAACCTATTAAAAATAAATGTGCCGGATAGTATATATAAAACAACCATTTCATGCTTTTATTGCTTCCGACTTCACCATTATACATTCTAAGCAGTGGTATGCACAAACAAATAAACAGCTGTAATACCGCATAAACCCTGTCGATGAATATAAAATAAACAGCCGCATATACTAAAGCAAAAATAATATAATCCACTGACTGCTTTTTAAAATCCCCTCTATGCATATACAAGAAAAAGGGAACCATAACTGCAATACATGACCAATCGGCAGGAAATGAAAGCAGGTTTGCAAGTATTATAAGGGCTACAGTTACAAAAGTAGGTAATTTATGTTTTTGCACTGCAAATATCAGAGTTGCTCCTATTGCAAGTGACCATATAACACTTGTCTGATTAAATATTCCGCTTTTAAACGGCAAAGAACTCAGTCCAAAGGCAAAGCTGTATGCAAAATGTGATATTACAGCAAATAAAAATAATCGCTTTATGTATTTTACAGAATCCTTAGTATAATAAAAACCCTCCGCTATAAAAAACCACATAATAGGAGCGGTAAGTCGTCCTATTATATGAAGTGCACATACAAACCATACCCTTTGAAGTCCCGGAAAAAGCAGCCATGTCAAGTGATCTATTGTCATTGCCACAACAGCAATTAACTTTAAATCACCTGTATTTAAGCCTCTTTCTTTTATTTTTGAAAACATAGTTTATGTTCCTTTCAATATTTACCATAATTTTATTCTATCATTTTAACTTTTTGATTTCCAGCTGAAATACAACTAATATTTTAGGCTTCCCTAACATTTTATCATAGAAAAAAACCTTAAATCATGCTATATTTATATATACATAATCTACGTTTATTATTGAATCTTTCATTTTCCTATATTGAAAGGATAAATTGTATGAATTCAGAAAAAATAGAAAAGAAAAGGCATGATGAATTACAGGCCGTAACTCGGATGATAGAAATATACTGTCGTGGGAAGCATGGCCATAATACCGCTCTATGTAAAGATTGTCAGAAGCTTATGGACTATGCACGCTCAAGAATTGAGCATTGTCCATTTATGGAAAGTAAAAGTTTTTGCAGTAATTGTAAAGTTCACTGTTATTCTCCTGATATGAGAGTAAAAATCAAGGAGGTAATGCGTTATTCAGGACCGCGTATCATGTTTTACCACCCAATCATGTGTATACAGCATGCTCTTACATCTTTAACAGCTAAATTAAAAATATAGCCTGAAGTTAGGTGTTCCAAATATGCTATATTTATTGATATTACAAAATAATATGGAGGTCTTTAGTTTATGATTAAAATGAGACTTATTCGTCTTTTGAAAGGCTCCGGAAAGTATATCCTCTACCAGGTTATTTGGCAATGGATATCTCTTATTATGCAAATAATCATTGCAATAAACATTACCGGGCTTATTCAAGAAGTTTTCTTAGATACAGCCTTTGAATCACATATTCCAAGAATTGTTATTGTCGTCTTTGCAGGTGTTTTGATAAGAGCGGTATGTGACAAACTCTACACCAAAGCAAGTTTTCATGCAGGTGCAAATGTAAAGAGAATCTTGCGTAACCGTATCTATGAAAAGGTACTTCGCTTGGGTCCTGCTTACAGAGAACAGGTACATACATCTGAAATAGTGCAAATGGCAGGTGAGGGTGTGGAACAACTTGAAGTATATTTCAGCAGATATTTGAGTCAGTTTTTCTACTCCTTACTTGCTCCACTTACTCTATTTGTAGTTGTAATGAGAATCAGCATGAAATCTGCTCTTATTCTTCTTGTAGCAGTTCCACTGATACCTATAGTTATAATGCTTGTAATGGTAGTAGCTAAAAAGCTGCTAAGCCATTACTTTGACATCTACTACGGTCTTGGTGACAGTTTCCTTGAAAAGCTTCAAGGTATGACAACTCTTAAGATATATCAGGCTGATAAGACTGCTGCAGATGATATGGATAGAGAGTCGGAACAATTTAGAAAAATAACAATGAAAGTTTTGATGATGCAGCTTAACAGTACCTCTGTTATGGATATAGTGGCATATGGCGGTGCGGCTGTAGGAATTATCAGTGCCCTTTCACAGTTTTATAAAGCTGAGATTTCTCTTTTTGGAATGCTGATGATCTTATTCCTTGCGGCAGAATTTTTCCTTCCAATGCGAATTTTAGGAAGTTTCTTCCATATAGGTATGAACGGAATGAAAGCAAGTGATCGTATATTTGCGTTCCTTGATCTTCCCGAGCAACAAAGAGGTAGTAAAGAAATAAGTGATAAAGAAATAAAAATATCACTTGAGAATCTTTCTTTCTCATATGACTCAAGTAAGACCATATTAAATGGAATAGATATGACTATTGCACCAACGTCCTTTGTTTCAATAGTAGGTGTCTCAGGCTCCGGTAAATCCACTATAGCAGGCATACTTATGGGTAAAAATCCTAAATACAGAGGAAGCCTGAAGATAAATAATGACGAGCATAGTGAACTTACAAGCGAAACAATACTCTCTAATTTTACTTTGGTAGGGCATCGCAGTTGGATATTTGCAGGTACTGTAAGAGAAAATCTTTTGATGGGCAATCCAAATGCTACAGAAAAAGAAATGAATGAGGCACTGGAGAAGGTCAATCTTCTTGCCTTCATCAATTCTCAAGACGGACTTGATACAAAACTGACTTCAAATGCAAGCAATCTCTCCGGAGGACAAAAGCAAAGACTCTCACTTGCAAGGGCTCTTCTTCACAATACTCCGGTATATATATTTGATGAAGCCACTTCAAATGTTGATGCAGGCAGTGAAGAGATAATAATGAATGTAATACATGAGTTGTCAAAAACCAAAACTGTTATACTTATATCTCATAGACTGGCAAATGTAGTTGACAGTGATAAAATATTTATGCTTAAAAACGGAAACATTGTTGAATCCGGTATTCACTCTGAGCTTATGAACAATAAAGATGCTTATGAGAAACTGTTTACAGAGCAGATGAATCTTGAGAATTTCTCAAAGAGAAATGAGGTGACAAAATAATGAAACAAACCACAAGAAGATCCGGGCTTTCTATTATGAGAAGTCTGATTGTTTTGGTAAAGCCTTTGACAGGCGTTATGTTACTTGGAATTTTTCTTGGAGTCATCGGCTTTTTATGTGCCATCTTTCTTACTATTACAGGTGGCTACGGTATACTGTATGGACTTTATACTCTGTTAAATAACGGATTTACTTCCGCTCCAAATCTTTCAGGAACAATATTTATTTCCCTTATCGTAATGGCTGTTGCAAGGGGTATTCTTCACTATGGTGAGCAGTACTGTAATCACTATATCGCATTCAGAATACTTGCAATTATAAGACATAAGGTTTTTGCAGTACTTAGAAAGCTCTGCCCTGCAAAACTTGAGGGTAAAGAAAAGGGAAATCTTATCGCCATTATCACAAGTGATATCGAACTTTTAGAAGTATTCTTTGCACATACCATATCACCTATAGCCATTGCTTTTATCACATCTCTTATAATGGTTATATTTATATGGTCACAACATCTTATTGCAGGTATTATTTCATTACTTGCATACATGACTGTAGGAATTGCTCTTCCTCTTTGGAACGGTAGTCGCAGTGCAGATGCCGGAATGAAATTTAGAAATAATGTAGGTGAACTAAATAACTTTGTCATAAACAGTATGTATGGTGTTGACGAAATATTACAGTATAATCAGGGCGAGATACGCTTAAATGAGATGGACTCAAAGTCTTTAGAACTGTCTGATAATCAAAAAAAGCTCAGCTTTTTCGAGGGTTCTCAAAGAGCAGCTACAAATATTGTTATTCAACTTTTCTCATGGGTAATGTTCTTTTCTATGTTGATGCTTTATAAAAATGAGAGTATAACTTTTTCTCAGATGCTGATTGCTACCCTGGCTATGATGAGTTCATTCGGACCTACTGTTGCACTGTCTTCTTTATCAAACAATCTCAATCAGACTCTTGCCTGTGGTGAGCGTGTACTTTCGCTGCTTGAAGAAGAACCGGTAGTTGAAGAAGTATCCGGTAAAGAAAATACTGTATTTGAAGGTGCTGATGTTGAGTGCGTAAACTTCTCCTATGGAGATGAAACTATACTTGATAATGTTTCTCTTGATATAAAGAAAGGTCAGGTACTTGGAATACATGGTGTGAGCGGTTCCGGTAAATCTACACTATTAAAACTCCTGATGAGATTCTGGGATGTAAAAACAGGTGAAGTGCATATTTCAGGAAAGAATATAAAGGATGTTAATACTGAGAATCTTCGTGAAATAACAGGCTATGTAACTCAGGAAACTGTAATGTTTCAGGGAACTATTGCAGATAATATAAGAGTTGCAAAGCAAAATGCAACTCTTGAAGAGATTCAAAATGCTGCTAAGAAAGCAAGTATACATGACTTTATATCAGGCCTTCCAAACGGTTATGATACCAATGTCGGCGAGCTGGGTGATTCGCTCTCTGACGGCGAGAAGCAGCGTATAGGGCTTGCCAGAGCCTTCTTACACGATGGTGACTTCCTGCTTTTGGATGAGCCTACCAGCAATCTGGATGTTTTAAATGAGGGTATTATCTTAAAATCACTCTCAGAGGAAAGTGCCGGAAAGACTATTGTTCTCGTTTCACATAGAAAATCTACAATGTCACTTGCAGATAAAACCTATGAGATGGCTAATGGCAGATTCTCATAAAATTAAAAAGCACATAGACTAGAGTTTCTCAAAGCTATGTGCTTTATATTTTATTTTCTTGACTTATAGAATTCCTTATACTTAGGATCGTCATATTCAAAATATCTGTAACTTACCGCCTTTATCTTTACAATTTTTTGCCATATTTCAAACGCCTTATCAAGCTCACCGCTTTCATATGCATACTTTCCCTTCATATGCTCCAATTCTTCATCAAAATTATGTAGATTCTCATTATTTTCAGTCATTCTATCCAGCCATATTTTGGCATTTACCAAATCATTATTTTCAATAGCTTTATTAAAGAAAGATTTAGCATACCCATAGCCCTGATTCCACTTGGCTCCCGACTCAGGAAATGCATCCCAACCTTTATCGGCATTTTCAAATCCCTCTTTTAAATTACCTTCGTTGATTTTAGTTACCGCATCCTTACCGTATTCGATAACACTTGCATATCTTTCTGCATCAAGTAGCATTTTTTATTCTCCTTTTTGTTAAATAGGTTCTCAACATAATTTTACCACAGCATCCGATCTTTTATAATTATATCATGTTCTAATATAATGTACATTTAATAAAAGCCTATATGTACACTTATCTGTTTTAATAATTATAAACAGGTCATATGAATAATTGAAGTATATGCTAATATCAATAAGTAATTCCCTATAAGTAAAGCAGCAAGAACCAGCTTCTTTCTTGTGGACACATTTGGGAAACTATTTTGAAAATAGTATGGCAAAACAGATAAAAAAGGAAATATTACGATTATCATTGCAATATATACGGAGAAAGAAGATGCTAAAAAGTGTGTATTAACTAGCCATACTCCCCATTTTACAAATACTAACTTGGTGATGCTAAAAAGTATACAAATACTGTGTAATAAAATCAGATACAATATATATAAAGCTTTTTTATTCTTCATAATATCCTTCCTTACTTTGACTTCAACTTGTTTCTATAACTTTTCTTGTTCTGTACTGCTTATAACTTTACCACTGTTGCCAGCTTCTTTCCACATAATATGCCTAATATACAGCATGTAACACTTAGTACAATATATAATCCGCCTAATGTGTATTGCTTATTACCAAGCAAGTTAAATGCTTCAAGCGAAAATGTAGAAAATGTAGTGAATCCGCCACATACACCCGTCTTCCAAAACAATACTGTATTTTCTGATATATTGTCTTTGTTACTTGTAAACCCTACAATAAAACCGATCAATATTGCACCTGCTATATTTGTAATAAGTGTAAGTATCGGAAATCCGGTTTTAACGGGTATAAGACTTATCGCATATCTTGCCATTGCTCCTATAGCTCCTCCAAGCGCTACAAATAAAAACTCATTGATTTCTCCGTTATTTTAACATATTATTCAAAAGATCCACCACCCCTATATGTATTTACAATGCAGGTAAATCTCTTCCCGCATTTCGGACATTTTATAATATGGTAAATAATATCATCAATCCAATGTCCGTCTTTTTTATGTTCTCCTAATTTGCAACTTCCCTCAACTACTATAAAACCCCTGTTTTCAACCAGATCTTTAATATACTCTATGGTTTCTTCATATAGTTTGGGCGAGGAAAAGTATTCTATCTTTTTGATATTAGAACAATAATCACACATATTTTTGCCAACCATAATCATTCCATTCCTATAAGTCAGTATATCTTTCCAAGTCCGTTAAATATTGCTTAAGTGCTTTGAGCATTTTTGCAAGCTCTACACAATCTATTTTGCCCATCTCTATTACAGCATACTTTTTCTTATTCTCATCAAAATCCGGATATCTGGTTTTATTGTGAAGTGCCGAAAACTTGATATCCTTTAGAACCTTTGTAAGCAGCTGTTCTCTCAGCCTGTCCTCAACCATAGCATTGCCTTTGCCGTATATCTGCACCAATATCTCAATTGACTTATCAAGTGAATGTCCGATAGTCTTTTTTATCATTTCCTTATAATAAGCATTTGTCACATCCACAATCTGAGCAATTTGCGCTTTAATTTGTTTTTCCATAGCCTGCACATAAAGGTACGCAGCCTGATTATAAAGCTCCCTGCTCTCAAGTATGACCGCAGATTTTTCATCCTGCATAGCAGTTTTAAGATATTCATGTGCCACTTCCAAAGGATCCTTCAAAAACTTTCGATTACCTAAATACATATATTCTCCTAAGTTCTTATAACTTTATACTTATTTTCTGATAAATACTGTTTTATCATTCCCACACTATTTCCAAACAATTGAAGACTTTTTGAATTTCCGGTCTCCACCTTCCATTATACTAGCAAATAATAATCACTACATTTCCATTTACTTCAAGTATTTTCTTATAAAAATCTCTTAGTCTTTGGAAATATTTCCTTAGTTCTTCTCTTATTTTATCAGCATCTTCTTCATAATCCCAGATATTCGGATATATATTTGTTTCTTTAAGCCTGCTCATACTTAAATTCTCCAAGGCTTTATCTATATCAAAATCTTCAAGTGAAAGTACTATATCCTTAACCTTCGACTTTTGTGTATAAGCTATATACTCCCCTGAGTTTTTAATAGAGTTCACTCCAAAAACAGCCTCACTAAGATGATTATTTTCTATAGCATCATCCTTCCCAACTCTAGTCAGTGCGAAGTGAAGCGCATCCCACATCTTATCCATATCCAGTTGTATTTCTATATCATTACTACCGTCTTTATCATCTTCAATATCGTCAACTGCTTCATTATAAAAAAGCTTCATCTCTTTTAAGTTTTTGTCGCTTAAATATTGATAATTTGCTATTATTCCCATTTTCAATTCTCCAAAAATATTATAAAACTACAACTTAACTCTTACTGCAAAGTAAGCTTTCTATCATAACCAAAGCCATATTTTGTGGATTTATTTCAAACTCGTTTGATACTATACGCTTATTAAAATATTTAACCGACTTATCATGGTTAAGAAATTTATTTATACAAAGATACTGTTCAATTTCATCAAGTATAAATGCACTTTGTTTTAAATCCAAATCACTAAAACCGTTTGCATAATGAACGCTTTTCATAATTCTTTTCAACTTTGTCTTCGGATATCCTTCTTTAAGCATATCTCTTAATAAAATGACCAGTCCGTAAAATGTTTGACTGTCTAAATCCTTTGCACTTATTCCTGTAATAATATTTTCATTGCCTAAATGTTCAATCAGCTTTATCATTTGTCGTTTCAAATCCATAAGTCCATTTTCACTCATTAAAACCTCCCCCAGGTAGGATTTATCTTTATTATTATTTACTTTAATTGCTAAACATGATTATAATATAAGTTGATAAGTTAATTCAAGTTTGGAAAAAGTGGGGGATCAACAATGTTTGATAATATTGACTTCAAAAGTTTTTGGAAGGAAAGTGAGCATATAAATAAAGTCTGTACCGGAGAGAATTTAAAAGATGAGATGGTGCAAGAAGCTGAAAAAAGACTGGGAGTTAAGTTACCTAAATCATATATAGAGCTTATGAAAACACAAAACGGTGGTAAGCCCAATAAAAATGTTTGGTTTGATGAAAAGAATAGGTACCGTGTTGATGTAGAGGAATTCTACAGTATATCGGAAGAAAGAGAAGATTCCTTATTTGGAAAATTCGGAAATGAGTTTTGGTATGATGAATGGGAATATCCAAGAAATGTAGGTGTTATTATTGCCGATACAATCTCAGGCGGACATGAAATGATATATTTAGACTACAGAGATTGTGGCAAAGACGGAGAACCGAAGGTATCAATATGTATACAAGAAGATGATTTCAAGATAATTGTACTTGCAGATAACTTTGAAGAATTTATATTGGGGCTTAGAGCCTCAGAAGAAATTGAGTAAAATTTTCAAAAAGCCGGCAGAATTTACACTCTGTCGGCTTAATTAAATGATAACATTTAATCCTTTTCAAATGGCTGTTTTAATTCAACCAGCTCTTTTAGCTTTCTCTCAAAAACTGATTCACTCATACCTTTCCCGGTAGCAATCTCATAATAAATATTAAATTCAGGATGATTATTTTCTTTTACAACCGCTAAAAGCTCTACAAAATATCCCCAGGCATTATTATAACTTTTTGTTGAACTGTAATCTTCTCTTTTAGGCATCCACTGCAGCTTTATAAAGTATTTATTCAGTATTTTGCTCCAGGTTTCCACATCGTCATCATAACAGAAGAACTTTTTTTCAAACAAACTGCCAAATCTCCTGTCCCAAAATTTTACATTGTCAGGCAGATACCATGTATCACGAGGATTGCGGCATATCAATTCTATCGTTATCATTTCAAGTATTGCAGCCGGATCTCCTCCGACACAGCTATAACTTCCGGCAACTGAAGTTTGTGCGCCTTCCACTTTCAACTCTTCATAAGCTGTGTTGCTATCAAGTAATACTAAAGCAATTTTAGCTCTATCTCCAAATGCCTTCACTTAATAATTTGTACTTATCAAATTCGTTCATTTAGCCTCCTTACTCTTATCGGAAAAGGGTATACTTAACCGTAATTATTCTTCAATTTTTAGTCCGTTTAGATAGGCAAACTGTATCAATCCGGCACCATTAAACTCATTACTCACCTGAGAAATCTCTTCCTCAGACATCTCTTTTAACTTATTATAGAAACTTATGTACTTATTCTTAAACTTATCTTCTTTAAGGATCTTATTAAAATACTTTTCAGCCTTATCTTTTCCACCAAAGTAATAGACATAGTACAGCAGGTTATGGACAATCGGCTTACCGTTTATAATATTATCAATATTGGTTTCTTTATCTTCAAACTCGTCAAATATAGGAATTATATACTCTCTGATAAGTCCGCTAATTTCTTCCACAGTATATTTATAGCTTGCCCCCGCCAACTGCCACCATTTAAATGGTGTTCTTCCTAGTAGAGCGCCTATCTCCCCACCAAATACAAAACCATTATTGATATTTGCTTTTTTCATTCCTTTTGAATATATGGCAATATGCGGTATAAATTCTACGCTACACTCATAGTTGTTTCTATTAGCTTGAAAATGAATTTCATAGGTAAGGTCCTTATTTTTAGATGTTTTCTTTAGTGTCTGTCCTTTGCTGATTATATTAAAATCAGGGAAATTACCTGCTATTTCCTGCCAGGCTTTTTCACATAATTCTCTTGGTTTCATTCTTGTATATACTCCTTAAGTATTCCATTAATTCATTTATGGTCCACTATTTCCACAAAAGCCTTCCATAAAAATGATGGAAGGCTTTCGTCTATTTCTTATACTATTATATTTGCTTCTGTTACTCAAGCTCAATAGTCCCCGGTGGCTTGCTGGTGATATCATAGAGTACCCTGTTTACATGGTCTACCTCATTGATAATCCTGTTTGTCACCTTTTCAAGTACTTCCCAAGGGAGTCTTGCAGCCTCTGCTGTCATAAAGTCTATTGTCTTAACTGCACGAAGTGCTATGGCATAGTCATAAGTTCTGTAATCACCCATTACTCCTACGCTTCTCATATTTGTAAGAGCTGCAAAGTACTGGTTGATTTCCTGTGAAAGTCCTGCCTTATCTATCTCCTCACGGTATATAGCGTCGGCGTCCTGAACTATCTTTACCTTCTCGGCTGTAACTTCACCGATAATTCTGATTCCAAGCCCCGGTCCCGGGAACGGTTGACGGAATACAAGATGCTTCGGTATACCGAGTTCAAGTCCCGCCTTTCTTACCTCATCCTTGAAAAGATCTCTAAGCGGCTCTATGATTTCCTTGAAATCAACATAGTCGGGAAGTCCTCCTACATTGTGATGTGACTTGATTACTACACTCTCTCCACCAAGTCCCGATTCTACAACATCAGGGTAAATAGTTCCCTGAACTAAGAAATCTACCTTACCGATTTTTTTAGCCTCTTCTTCAAAGACTCTGATAAATTCCTCGCCTATTATCTTACGTTTCTTTTCAGGCTCGCTTACACCTGCAAGCTTTGAGTAGAATCTTTCCGCTGCATTTACTCTGATGAAGTTCAGCTTATAATTGCCGTTCGGTCCGAATACAGCCTCAACCTCATCGCCTTCATTTTTTCTAAGAAGTCCATGGTCTACAAACACACAAGTAAGATTTTCACCTACCGCCTTGCTGAGCATTACTGCCGCAACTGATGAGTCAACACCGCCTGAAAGTGCACAAAGTACCTTACCGTTGCCTACCTTTTCTTTGATTGCTTTTATACTGTTTTCTACAAAGGCATCCATTTTCCAGTTACATTCACATTTGCAGACATTCTTTATAAAGTTTCCAAGCATTACATGTCCGTACTCTGAATGCAAAACTTCGGGGTGGAACTGAATTCCATAGAGATTCTTTGCTGTATTCTCATATGAAGCTACAGGGCAGTCATCGCTATGTGATGTAATCTCAAATCCTTCACCAATTTTACTTATATAGTCTGTATGGCTCATCCACACAATGCTTTCCTTCGGCACATTCTCAAATAATGCACTGTCAGCCTTATCAACTGTAAGCTTTATTTTACCGTATTCTCTTACGCTTGCCCTTTCTACCTTTCCGCCAAGAAGATGCTGCATAAGCTGTGCACCGTAGCATAGTCCAAGTACAGGAACTCCAAGTTCAAAAAGCTCTTTTGAATATGTGGCTGAATCAGGCAGATAGCAACTGTCCGGTCCTCCTGTAAGTATGATTCCCTTCGGATTTTTCTTCTTGATCTCTTCTAAAGGGGTTTTATATGAATAAATCTCACAATAAACATTGTTCTCTCTTACTCTTCTTGCAACTAATTGATTGTACTGACCTCCAAAGTCCAAAACAATTATAAGTTCCTGCTTTAATTCCATCTGTATCTCCTATACTTGATAAATTAATTTGTACATACAATAATATATCCTAAATAGGAAAAAAACGCAAATATTCTCTCGCTCTTAAACGTATAATTTTACTTTTCAGGTTTGTCCTTCGCAACGCTTGTTGAAACTATAAAATTTCTCATATTCTTATTTTCATCAATTCGTATATAAGCATAATACTCATTCCAGAATATAGAATCACTGTTGGTACGCCATGATATTCCATATACAGAGTCTGTAGGCTCGGATTCATTCGGTATTAACCAAAGTTTCTTTTTAAAAATATTTTTTACATTATCTGTATCAAAAGTATCTAACAGATCCAAATCTTCAAGCTTAATATCTATGCCGGCATTTTTCACTGCATTCTCACAGTCCTCATCCATATAGAAATTCACGACCTTCGAATCTGTTATATTCACATCTTTATCAAGACTTCCATACAAATCTATTGCGCCTATAAGTGTATCATCTTTAACTAATAAATATGGTGCTCCCCTTAGAGTCTCTCCGGTACTTCTATATCCCTTTTCTACAGTAAGACTCTGATTTCTCTCATACTTGGTATAAGAACCGCTTGTCAGCATTTCACTGTATTCGTATGTATTCTCATCATTCATGATATATATATCAAATCCCCCGTCTAAAAGGTCTTCAACACTTGTCTTACTAAGTGTTACTTTCATCCCTCCTACAGTCATTACAGGGGGCTTTACCGGTAAACCTATAAGAATATATCCGAAGCATAAAAAGACAAACAATAATGCAAATACTGCAAGAGAAAATATAGCATTATATGTACGCTTTCTTGCATTAAAAAAAGATCTAACAGGTATTGCTATAATCATTCCACCAAGAGCCGCAGCCCCTGAGCCCATAATGCTCATTAACTTCAGCACTATAAGTACCGTAATAACTATACTTAGAATATATAAAAATATCTCACCGATTTTCATTTTACTTGTATCTGTTTGATTATTTGCCGCTCCACTCATACCGTATACTGAACTTTTTTTCAAGCTAATTCTAAGCCAGAGTGCTATAGCAGTAAAGCAAACTCCTAAGAATACCATTAATCCTATAAATAATAATCTGACGCTCATACTTGCCCCTCCTATTTACATATTTACATATGATTATTCTACCATATTTTATATAATTTTTTTTAATTTTTGCAAAAAAGCATTCCAAATTTCTTTTTCATATGTTATCATAACACAAATTTTTCTTTACTGAGGAATGAGGAGAAATTAGCGCCAGGACTTCGGGGATTCCCAAGTCGACGAGGTAAACAGTTATCGAAAGATTCGGCGGATGCTGTTTCGGAGTAGTGCATCGTAAGAGAAAGAAAAAAAGCGAAATCAAGATCGTAACAAAAGCTTTCTTCGCACAATAAACAATTAAATAGGAGAAAAATACGATGTGCGGTATTGTTGGTTTTGTTGGGCAGGGGAATACAAAGGATATTCTACTGTCCGGTCTTTCGCGTCTTGAATACAGAGGCTATGATTCTGCCGGAATAGCCCTATATTCTCATCCTTTTACTGTGGTAAAATCTGTAGGTAAATTGGAGGAATTGAAAAAGAAGGTTGCGGCTTCGAGGGAATGTGAGTTTCCCTGCTCTATGGGAATCGGTCACACCCGCTGGGCAACTCATGGTAAGGCTGATGAAAAAAATTCTCATCCACACTTATCTATGAATAAAGAAGTGGTGCTGGTTCATAACGGTATTATTGAAAATTTTGCAGATTTAAAGAACTTTTTACAGGACAAAGGATACAGTTTCTACTCGGAAACTGATACCGAGGTTGCTGTAAACCTGATTGAGTATTTTTACTTGAAAGAAAAGAATATTTTAAGGACTCTCTTCTTAGTGCAAAAAGAGTTGAAAGGTTCTTACGCCTTTGCAATTATGTTCAGAGATGATGCAAATACTCTTTATGCAATGAGAAAGGACAGTCCTCTGATTGTAGGAAAAGGGGAAAATTCTTTTTATATTGCCTCAGATATTTCCGCATTTTTGGACTATACAAATGAAATATATGTCTTGGAAAACAAGGAGATTTTAAGCCTTTCAGAAAATGAAATACATATTTATAACAAAAATAAGGAAGAGGTAAAACGCTCTTCCACTATAGCTGACCTTGATCAAAGCCGAATTCATAAAGGAGAATATCTGCATTTTATGGAGAAGGAAATCTTTGAGCAACCACAGGCTGTAAAAGATACTCTGCTTTATGCCTGCGGTAAAGAAAATGATGACTTTTCCTATGAAGCCTTCTCTATGAGTGAAAGGGATTTTAAGGATATTAGAAGAGTCAGAATAATAGCTTGTGGATCTGCATACCATGTAGGCTATGTATTAAAGTCGGTTTGTGAAAGCCTGGCAAGAGTTCCGGTACAGGTGGAGCTTGCAAGTGAGTTTCGCTACAATCATCCAATTTTAGAAGACGGCGAACTGGTTATCAGTATAAGCCAGTCAGGAGAAACTGCGGATACTTTGGCTGCAGTAAAAGAAGCAAAGAAATTGGGAGCAAAAACTCTTTCCATTGTAAATGTCAAGGGATCTGCAATTGCCGTAGAATCCGACTTTGTCTTTTATACACAGGCAGGACCTGAAATTGCAGTCGCCACTACGAAGGCATATAGCTGTCAGCTTGTTGCAGGTTACATTTTCTCACTGCTTTTAGCTAAAGCAAAGGGTAAAATTAAAGATGAAGAAGCTCGAAACCTTAGAGATGAACTTTTCAGCCTCCCGGGTAAGATTCAACAATGTCTTTCCCTGGATAGTGAAATCCTACCTATGGCAAAGAAGCTGAAGGACTCAGACAATATTTTCTTCCTCGGAAGAGGTCTTGACTGGGCCATCTCCATGGAAGGAGCTTTAAAACTTAAAGAAATCAGCTATATTCACTGTGAAAGTTACAGCAGCGGTGAATTAAAGCACGGTACAATCAGCTTAATAGAAAAGGACAGTCCTGTGATTGCTCTTCTTTCCCAAGAGGAACTCGCCGGAAAAAGTATTTCAAATATTCACGAGGTAAGAAGTCGAGGGGCAAAATGCTTTGCTCTCACTATGGAAGATATTTCAGTCGAGGAAGATGACTTTGCTCAAATACTTAGTGTACCGAAAACCCATCCTCTCTTTGCCGGAAGCCTTTTGGTAGTTCCACTACAGTTTCTCTCCTATCAGGTAAGCCTTTTAAAGGGTTTAGATCCTGATAAGCCAAGAAACTTGGCAAAGTCTGTTACGGTGGAATAAAGATTTTTTTATTTATTATTTATTATTTATTTAAAGCGGCATCTATATTTAATATTTCATTCAATATAGATACCGCTTCTTATCGATTATCATACTTAAAAGGCTATATTTATCATCTTTACAAACTCGTTACTGCGTATAGAAACATATATACAATTCCTCTTTTAAATAATGGAAGTCCATTAGCCGTAATGCGAAGTATCTTCATCTGCCATTTTCATATAAAAACGCATTTTTCGTTTTTATTTTCATATAATCTTATATATATATTGTAAATTGAAAAATGTCAACGGATTATACGTTTTTATTTTTTACTTAATACTTTTTTTAAACGCAAAAAACTCCGGAACATTGTTCCGGAGTGTAATATTGCAATATATGATTATCTCTTTGAGAACTGTGGTGCTCTTCTTGCTGACTTAAGACCGTATTTCTTACGCTCTTTCATTCTTGGATCTCTTGTAAGGAATCCTGCCTTCTTTAAAGTTGGTCTGTACTCCTCATCTGCGTGAAGAAGTGCTCTTGATATACCATGTCTGATAGCTCCAGCCTGGCCTGTGAAACCACCACCGCAAACATTTACAAGTACATCAAACTTATTTACATTGTCTGTAGCCACTAAAGGCTGACGAACAACAACCTTCAATGTCTCAAGACCAAAATACTCATCAATATCTCTTTTATTTATTGTTATCTTACCTGTTCCAGGTACAAGATATACTCTGGCGATAGAACTTTTTCTTCTACCTGTTCCGTAAAACTTATCGTTAGTCATACCATTCTCCTTCTTAAAGATTATTAGCCTTTAATTTCCAATACTACCGGCTTCTGTGCCTGATGTCCATGAGTCTCGCCTGCATAAACATGAAGCTTTCTGTACATATCTCTACCAAGTGGTCCCTTTGGAAGCATGCCCTTGATGGCAAGCTCTACTACTCTCTCAGGCTTCTTTGCAAGAAGTTCACGAAGAGTTGTCTCTCTCATACCACCAACATACTCTGAATGGTTGTAATAAATCTTCTGATCTAACTTTTTACCTGTAACCTTTACCTCAGCAGCATTGATTACGATAACATAGTCTCCACAATCAACATGTGGTGTAAATTCCGGTTTGTTCTTTCCTCTTAATACACTTGCAACTTCTGAAGCAAGTCGTCCCAATGTAGCTCCCTTTGCATCGACAACATACCATTTTCTGTCGATCTTATCCGGATTAGCCATAAAAGTTTTCATTGACTGACCTCCATTAATCTTTTAACTTCGCTTTATATGGATAAATGCTCTCCGGGGCATTGGAATAAGCATTAATCTCTAATGTCACAATTAATAATTATATTTAATCATAGCTTAAATGTCAATATCCTTTAAGCTATTTATTTTTATTTTTTTATTTTAATTTGACCTTTTTATTTTCCCTCATACTTTATAAGGCTGGCAATATTGTATTTTGAAAGCTTTTCTCTTCCTTTGAGACCTTCAAGTTCCATTACAAATACAATCTTTACAATCTCACCGCCAAGGCTTTCAACAAGTTTTGTGATAGCCTCAATTGTACCGCCCGTAGCTATCAAATCGTCTATGATAACAACTTTGTCGCCCGGCTTTATTGCATCCTTGTGAATTTCTATTGTAGCCTTGCCGTATTCAAGATCATAATCCATACTTACGGTCTCACATGGAAGCTTGCCTTTTTTTCTTACAGGGATAAAAGCTTTATGCTCTGCATAAGCCACAGGTACACCGAAGATGAAGCCTCTTGATTCAGGTCCCAAGATCAGGTCATAATCAAGACCTTTAAGTTCAGCTCTTAAGCCGTCTATACTCATAACAAGTCCGTCAGGATCCTGTAATATAGTAGTCACATCCCTAAAAATTATTCCGGGCTCAGGAAAATCGGGGATACTTCTTACATAGTCCTTTAATTCTTTCATAATACACACCAAATCGGCCCAAAATATTTATTGGGCCGGCCTTTCTGAAATATTTACAATATTATTTATAGATAGGATACTTATCCATAAGTTTTGTAACTTCAGCTCTTATCTCATCTGCCTTTGCATCAAACTCAAATGCAGCCATTCTGATAAGTCTTGCTATAGTCTTCATATCCTCCTCCACAAGTCCTCTGCTTGTTACGGCAGGAGTACCTATTCTTACTCCACTTGTTGTAAAAGGACTCTCAGGATCGTTTGGAACGGTGTTCTTGTTCAAAGTAATATATACTTCATCACATTTATTTTGAAGTTCCTTTCCTGTAACACCTGTACCTCTAAGGTCAAGCAACATCAAATGGTTGTCTGTACCTCCTGTAAGTATATTGAATCCCTCAGCTATCAAAGCATCTGCCAATGCCTTGGCATTCTTTACTATCTGCTCCTGATATGTCTTAAATTCAGGCTTTAGAGCCTCACCGAAGCATACAGCCTTTGATGCAATTACGTGCTCAAGCGGACCGCCCTGTATTCCCGGGAATACAGCCTTATTGAAGTTAAATTTTTCAGCGGCTTCCTTGTTTGCCAAAATAAGTCCGCCTCTCGGTCCTCTTAGTGTCTTATGTGTTGTTGTAGTTACAACATCGGCAATTCCGATAGGTGAAGGATGAAGTCCTGCAGCTACAAGTCCCGCAATATGAGCCATATCAACCATAAGATATGCGCCCACCTTATCCGCAACTTCTCTGAATCTCTTAAAGTCGATAGTTCTTGCATATGCACTTGCACCTGCTATTATCATTTTAGGCTTACACTCGACGGCAATCTTTTCAAGCTCATCATAGTCTATAAAGCCTTCATCATTTACACCGTAAGGTACTATATTAAAATATTTTCCTGAAAAGTTAACAGCTGAACCATGTGTCAAATGTCCTCCATGATTCAAATTCATTCCAAGTACAGTATCTCCCGCCTCAAGCATTGCTAAGAATACAGCCATATTCGCCTGAGCTCCTGAGTGAGGCTGTACATTTGCATAGTCACATCCGAAAAGCTTCTTTGCTCTCTCAATTGCAATACTTTCTACTATATCTACATCTTCACATCCGCCGTAGTATCTCTTTCCCGGATATCCTTCAGCATATTTATTTGTAAGGACTGTTCCCATTGCCATCATCACAGCTTCAGATACAATGTTTTCTGATGCAATAAGCTCAAGATTTCTTCTCTGTCTGTTTGCCTCTTTTTCTACTGCAATGCCAACCTCAGGGTCAAGTTCCTTTAAAAAGTTCATCACTTCATTAACCATATCTTTATCTCCTAACTACAACTGTATTGCTGTTGTCTATGAAAGTATACAATAAATCAAATCTCTTTGCTATATGTTTTTACCTATAATTACTTATAACTATCTGCAGGCTCTCTCTTCCGTTATACTCGTTGATATCAGGATAATATATTATATCTATTTCTTTTCTATCCCCTATATCTTCGAAGAATTCTTCACCGTCGCCGAAATATATTCCTTCAACTACAGTCCCGTCAGTATCTTCCAAAAGCATCTTTACTACATTTTTATTCTTTCCGAGTATCTTTTTTGAAAGTATTTTTATATCTTTTCTTGCAAACTTGGGTTTTTCATTCTTATTTCCGAAAGGTTCCAGCTTCTCAAGTTCTTTCACAAAGTCCAGACTCAAATACGAAAACGGAAGTGCAATATCTATCCAAACCTTTTGCACAAAATCCTCTTCGCAGAGCTTTGAATTCATATTAAGCCTGTTTCTGAACTCATCAAGTCTGTTTTTTTCAAGGCTCATTCCGGCAGCCATATGATGTCCGCCAAATTTTGCAAATACATCTTTGACTTCATACAGCGCTTCAAACATGTTGTAGCTTTCTATAGACCTGCCCGATCCCTTTATCATATCTTCCTCACCGAAGGCTTCCGTAAGTATGATGGTCGGTTTTCCGAGAGCTTCTCTTACTCTACCGGCTATTATTCCGGCTATTGATTCATGACAATCATCCAAATGTATTACAAGAATATCATCATCCCTATATTCTTTTTCTGCAATCTCTATTGCTCTTTTTACATTCTTTAATGTAATATCCTTTCGCTCATCATTTAATTCCTTCAGATGGGCGGCATATTCATCCGCTTCTTCTTTACTTTCAGCCATAAACATATTCAGTGCAATCAGAGCATTTTCAAGCCTTCCTCCGGCATTTAGGCATGGTCCAAGTACAAACCCGATACTGTACGCACTTAGTTTTTTACCCTCCATACCTGTAGCCCTTATAAGAGCCTGAAGTCCAAGATTATTTGTATTCATCAAACTTTTCAGCCCGTTCTTTACCAATATCCTGTTTTCATCAATTAAAGGCATTACATCTCCGACAGTAGCTATAGCCGCTACTTCCAAGAGATCTTTAAGTTTGGGATCATCATAAATCTTTTTTCCGTTGTTTCGCTTCTCATAAATATATTCCATAAGCTTATATGCCACCAGACCTCCACATATACTCTTAAAAGGATATTCACAATCACTTCTTTTCGGATTTATTACTACATTTGCAACAGGTAAAAGGTCCTTATCATTCTCCTGATACACCTCATGATGATCGGTGATAATTACTTTAATTCCAAGCTCCCTTGCAAGCTCCATCTGGGAATGTGCCGCAATACCGTTATCACAGGTAATAATCATATCTACATTCTCTTTTGCGGCTTCGTTTATGATATTATCATTGATTCCGTACCCATCCTTTATACGGTCCGGTATCCTCACATCTACGTTTGCACCGAAATATTTTAATGCTTTTACCAGGATATAAGACGAACATACTCCGTCTATATCATAGTCTCCTACTACTCTTATCTTTTTTCCGGCATTTATTTCCTCTGTTATGATATCATAAGCCTCATTTATACCTGTCAGATCTTTCGGATCATGCATTAGACTCATATCATTTTGAAGAAATATCGGAAAATCTTCTTCCTTTATATCCCTGTTTATTATAATCCTTGCCAATACCGGTGAAATATTAAAACGGGCTGATATTTTTTCAAACTCAGCCCGCTTTGTATAAAGCATCCACTTTGACTCCATCTATTCTCCAATCTAAAAATTCAAAACGAACTTATAATTGCTTTTTCTTATTTACCTTTGTCTTTATTATAGCCAAATGTGTATTTGCAGCTACCGCATCACTGAACACTTCAAGCACAGCTCTTTGTATATCATTTTCGGCATCATATCTTATATCTACAGCTGTATCTGAGCTTATATCGGTAAGACAATCATAAAGTGCATCAAGATTTCCCCCGTAATAATCGGGAAACTTCATTTTCTTTTTCAAATAATTATGTATCTCATTTTTTTCGCTGAATTTATCTAATTTCAAAGTTATATTATTCATTTAATTTTCCCTAATATATTTGTTCGAAAGTATTGTAATGATCCTCTGTGTAGAATACCAAGCCGTCATTTGAATAAACAAGCCTTTTGGCACCTCTGTATCCACCGTCATAATCAATATCACATTCAAAATATCTTCTTCCGTTTGCTCTTGGGAGTGCACCCTCATAATTTCCGAAGGCACTTCCGCCTATACTCATTCCCGGCAGTATATCTGAGAGATTTCCCTTTGAAGGATCCCATCCCATATCCTGTGCTTCTTTCTTTGTAATATAGTTTACCGGAAGTTTTCCATAAGTATGAATGTATAGTGCAACTTCTTCCTTTGAAGTATAGTTTCCGTTTTCTTCTACCTGTACCTCTTTTTTGGTTGCACTTTCTTGAAGCGTTTCTTCTTCAGACTCGGTAATCGTGGTAGTTTCTTCTTCTTTGCTCGTCGACTCTTTACTTTGACTTTTTCCGTCTTTGACACTTTCCGTTTTTGAACTTTCTATCTTAGAGCTTTCTGTTTTCGCGCTCTCTTTCTTTGCTTCCTGTCTTGTGCATGCACCAAGAGCAAACATTAAGCCAAGTATTATTATCGGAAGCCACCAAAGCAGTTTTTTCAGCAAACTTCCACCGTCTTTTTTCTTTTTTGTCATTTCTCTCTTACCTCACATTTCTATAATTATACGTAATGAGATAGGTCTTAGCAACCAAAAAATATATTAAGTTTGACCTTAAGTATTATGTTTTGTATAATAGTATTTGAAACAACTAAAAATAAATTTAAGGTATGGTTATTTATGAAAATACATATATTACAAACCGGAGAAGTGATGGTTGCTCCTTCTCTCGCATATAATGGAAATACCGGCTTCAATCCGCAGACACATGGTTTATTACTTAAAAGTGAGGACAGAGTAAATATTCCGGTACTTTCATTCCTTATACAAACAGGTAACAAAAATATTCTTGTAGATACAGGTATAAAAATGGAATTGGAATCTGAAGAGCCTCTCAGCCTTGATAAGCAGTTAAAAGCCATAAAGGCACCTCTTACCTTTGCTTCCACACATTTCCACTTAAAAAAAGATTCATCTCTCTTGTCAAGACTTGAAGAGATCAATATTTCACCAAAGGATATTGACTATGTGCTTCTTACACATTTGGACTTTGAGAATGTCAGCGGTGTTGCAGATATTTCTTCGGAAACCAAAATTCTTGTTTCAAGAGATGAGGCAAAGGCTGCTGTGAAAAATCCTTTAAGATATTCAAGAAGCTGGTGGAAGGATGCAAGTATTTCTGTTTTTGACTGGAACGGTAAGGAAGGACCTTTTGAAAAGTCTTTGGATCTTTTAGGTGACGGATCCATTATGCTTATGAAGCTCTACGGGCATTCTGCCGGAATGTTTGGAGTAAAAGTGACATCTGAAAATAATAAATTTACATTATTGTACTCCGACGCAGGATATGGAGAGCTTGCATGGAAAGAGCTTGCTCCTCCTGCTGTCACAGTTGACAAGGAGGCCACCATGCGTTCCCTTGAATGGGTAAGAATGGAATCCCTTGACAAAAACTGTGCTTACAGTCTTGCATCACATGAAGCAACCTCTATGAAAGTTTTAAGATTCTAAAAAACGAGCTGTTATAAGGTCTCCCCTATAACAGCTCATTTTATATTTCAAAGTTTTCGCCCTTTATTTTATCTCTCATTAAAAGTGAAAGTACTATTCCCAAAACCGCAATATTTATCCAGAAAAATCCCGAATCTCCTCCTATAAAGAAAGACATAACGGTGTTTATCGCCTTGACTTTTAAAACACTGCCCATAACTTCTATTCCGGAAAAAACAGTTGTTAAAATCACTGTAACAGCCATTCCGGACTTTGAAAGTCTTACAAATTTATTTAATATAATTATTGCAACTATAACTATTGTAATCGGATATAAAATTCTAAGTACAGGCACGGATATCTTAATTATAGTATTCAGTCCGAAGTTTGACATTGCAAAACCTATAAAAGTAAATATATTCACATAAGTCTTATACTTAAATCTTGGGAACGTGTCCACAAAATACTCCGACACCACTACTATAAGACCTGCAGTAGTTGTAAAGCAGGTAAGTATAGTCATTGCACCTAAAAATACCTGTCCGAAGCTTCCAAAAAGTTCGTATGAGCTTTTTGACAAGATATAGGTTCCTATATTGGTATTAGGATCTGCCAACACCTCTGCCGGTACACTGAATTTATTTCCCAATGCTCCAAGACCTATATACAGGCTGCTGAAGAATATGGCCGTTACTATACCGACTATCGCCATTATCTTTATATATTCCTTCTTTGACGAAAATCCGAAAGTCTTTATACTTGAAGTTGCAATCAGGCAAAAGCTCACTGAAGCCAGTGCATCCAAAGTATTGTAGCCTTCCAAAAAACCTGTCTTAAGAGCCGACATTGCATTACTCATTTCACCCTGATTTAATGCATGGAAATTCATATTACCAACAGCTATAAGAATAATTATAAGCATTGCAAACATAGGCGTAAATATTTTACCGACTCTGTCCATCAGCTTTGACGGATTGATTGCTATAAGGTATGCAAATAAAAAATAAATTGCACTGAATATAAGAAGCGGCAATCTCCCGTTACCTGTTACAGGTGCTATTCCTATTGAAAATGATGTTCCTGCAGTTCTCGGTATTGCAAAAAAAGGTCCGATGGCAAGATATAATATTGTCAGATATGATGTGGCAAACTTCGGGTCCACCTTTATACTGATTTCATTTTTATATCCGCCTTTTACCATTGTGCCAAGTACCAGAGTAATTATTGCTATACCTACTCCTGATAATACAAAACCGAGTATTGCCGGATAGAAATTCACCCCTGCTCTAAATCCGAGTTCTGCCGGAAAAATCAGATTTCCCGCTCCGAAAAATATACCGAAAAGCAAAAGCCCGATTAAAAAACCCTTTTTTATCATACCCTTACTTTTACAACCACCTTTTTGGCAGCTGCAGGAGCAGTAAGTGCGCATCCGGGCATATGTGCATCTTCCGGTGCTACTACTATAAAGTCTCCGGGATACAAAATGACATGTCCATATACCTCCGGTTTATCGTAGAAAATGACATCTTTTTCAGGCTTACTTTCAATTACTGTAAGACCTTCTCTATTGCATACCCCGAAAAATTCAACACCCTCCACCAGACACTGGATATCAAAAAATTTATCATGTGCCTCAAATCTTTTTTCTTCAATAGGCAATGTATCGTATACTTGTACATTTGCAACCACATCATCACCCGCTATTTCATACTTACCCGGCTCCAATGCCTTTAAATCATTGTTTCTTAGCCAGTCATATGCTGCCAAAAACTTTTCATTTAAGTAATTATACTTTTCTGCAAGCTTTATGTTTGTAAAAAACATAATCTCTCCCCCTATAATAAATATGCAGTATTCGGATCTATACTCATTTCATCTGTATAAATAATCCAATCTGTTACACCATTGACGGTATATTCACCCTCATCGCCCTCTTTCATGGCTGAAACTCTATATGGTGCCTGTGTAAGAACCGCCTTAAATCCTTCCTCTGTAAACTCTATAAGTTCAAACCAGATGTGCTCAAGATTTTCATAATCAGGCTTTCCATCCTCACCGTCTGTAGGCAATCCAACCTTTATCAATGCTCTGTAACTTGGATTTTCCAAAATTGCCTTTTTCAAAAGTTCATATCTGTCTCTTGCCATAAACTTCATATGATCTGTCTGCTCATTTGTATAATAATAGAGCGGATTTTCTATAAGCTTGTCCTCTATCTCGGAAGGCTTTGTATACTTACCGTTATTTGCATCCTCCTCCGATAAGAAAAGGAAAATAACCTGACTGTTTGTATTGTGACTGTCGACTCTGTCCGCAGGGCCTCCAAGTATATTTGAAGGATACTTCTCAATAGCAACATTCCAAGGAAGTGGTGCAACTACTATCTCATTTCCGTCTATGAACTCACCCAGGAAAATGTAATCTTCTATAGCCTCATTTTGATACAGTACTCTACAAGCCACTGTATTTAATAAGTAATAAATATCATTTGCATTGTCCTGACTTACATCTAAAAGTTCAAACTCCGAAAAGCCTGTTCTGCACATACCATGTGTATGAAGCCAAACTTTCTTTGTTTCATCATCAAATACCGCCTGTACGGTAAATAAACTTTCGGCATTAGGTGTAACACTTGACTCTGCCGCAAGTTTTACCCATCTTCCGCTTAAAAGTCTCTCTGCACTTTCATCCACTACAGCAAGTGTATCAGGGAAAAACGCCATTATAAGCTTTAGCTGTAAATGATATGAATCAAAATAATTCTTATTAAAGTTCATATGAATAACAAATGAAGTATCCTTTTCCTGTATCTCTAAAAAGTCCTCATCATGAATCTTTTGGTTCTGCAAGGAATACAAACTTTCCAAAACAAAGTCCTCAAAATAGAATCCTACACCATACTCTTCACCCTTATATTCCAATGTAAGATTTCCTGATCCGTCATCTTTTTCATTAAACTCTATAAGTTTTACACCTTCAATCGCTTCAATTCTTTCCCTTGCACCTTCAATATCTTCATCATCTACAAGATTTGAAAGTACATGCATATAGGAGTTTTCCTCCCATGCCGCCATTGGTTGTACCTGTGGTATCTCTACCTCATTCTGCTTTTTCTTAAAAAAATTAAACATTAGTCCTCCACAAAAGTTATTATTTTTGATATTTTTCTAAAAGTTTTATAGCCTGCAAAAGGTATTTTATTCTTTACAAAAAAATCACATGCAGTATTCATTATAAGCATAAAACTTCCAAATATTAAAAAATCAAGATATCCGTATTTTTTACCGGTTGCACCCTCAAGGAATGCGATATCATGTTCTCTGTTCTTTTCTTTCAGCTTTTTCATAATATAATCAATAAGCTGACTTCGTAAATTCATTATTTCAAACTCATATTCAAGCATATCATCGGAATGTTTCTTCATGTCCAGGCTGAAACAGAAAAATCCGGCCGCAACTCCGTTTCTGTATAACTCATCCATTATCGGCATTTTATCAAACAGATTTGAGGACATATACTCACTTACAAGAGAAGGTAAACAGGTGGTTCCTGTATATATATCCTCTCTTATCTCATCCTCAGTTATAGAAGGCAACTGATAGCCTGAATACATTTTAAGATAGTCTTTTGCATTTATTCCAAGCCTTGCGCCCTTACCCTCGGCACATGCTCTAAGTCCTCTGTAGTCAACACATTCCTTTAAAAAATCTTCTCTGCTCTTAAACTTAAGTACTATTTCACATGTCTCATCATTCGGAGAATCAAAGTCCTCTATATCTGCAAAGTCAAATTCAAAGTCATTTGCCATCAAATCTATTTCACCGAATATATCAATAAAGAGCTTTTCAAACACCTCTAAAGGCATATCAAATTGATCCGCATAGATAACTATCTGCCTGTCATCACTGACAAAAAATCTAAGTCCTGTTATATCATACTCTCTGTCATTAAAAAAAGATGTATCGGGAATATCCGTTTTCGGTGATATTCCTATTCTTATATCAAAAAGCTCTCTTAAATCCCCGGGCATTACATCAAGTACATATTGAAGCATGAAAATATAGGATTTATCATCACCTGCCTCAAGTTCCATTGCTCTATCACCTGTTATATGAGCATCGGTTCTTTTTGATATTTCCTTAATACCTTTTGCTATGATAGACAAAGCATTTGAATAAAAGTCTTTATCAAGTTTATTGTACTTATTTATATCTTTTCTTACATCTTCCCACATCGAGCTTACTCTTTCAGACATTTTTATTCTTAAATCCGATTCTGAAAGCATATCGGCACAGGAAGTCATCATTTCTATAGTATCACTGTCTCCCGGCTTTGAATCCAAAGCTTTTTTGAAGTAGTGCAGGGCAAGTCCGTCTTCATCCAAATAATAGTATGAATATGCCAACCTGAAATAATACTTATGATTTCCTCTAAAATATTCTTCATGAGGCTTTAACAGTTCAAGCGCCTGTGCAAACAACTTATATTCCCCCGGTTCTCCAAGGTTATTATAGGCTCTTGCAAGTTCCGAATCCATTTCAGGTGTTCTGGCATTCTCCGGCAATATCTCAAGCGCATCAACTACGCTCTCATAATCACCGTCATCATTCCAGGTTTTACATTGTTCAAGTAATTCCATGTTATTTTCCTATAAAATTTATATTATTTTTCTGATTAGATAAAATCAGTCTAGGAATCCATCCTTAAAACGCCTTAAGCGCAATCAATATAAATATACCATATATAAAAATTACTGTCAGCAGATTTCATAATATAATATTTTTCAATAAAAATAAGGCACAAATCTTACAAAAATAAAATTTGTGCCTCTTTATAAAAGTCTATTTGATTAGTGTAAAAATAAGCTGAGAAGCATTATTTCAACAATACCTGCAATACCTAAGAGCAATGTACATACAGTCTGTGTCTTATATCCCTTTTCAGGTGACATCGCACCGAAGTTTGTGACAACCCAGAAATATGAGTCATTGGCATGTGAAACAGTCATTGCACCTGCACCGATTGCCATAGTTACAAGTGTAGCACTCATAGGACTTGCAAATCCAAGTGCCGGCAACAGCGGGGCCACAATACCTGCAGTAGTTGTAAGAGCTACTGTGGATGAACCCTGTGCACTCTTTAAAATAGCGGATAATAAGAACGGGAAAAGCATACCCATTGTGCTGAGAACCGCCGCATGATCCTTTATAAAGTTAACCATATCCGAAGATGCTATAACCTTACCAAGAACACCACCTGCCGCAGTAACAAACAATATAGGTCCTACAGTCTTTAATGTCTCATTTGTAATACTGTAGAACTCCTTCATCTTGCCTGCACCCTGAAGCTGTAATACACCGAAAACAGTACCGACTGCAAGGGCTATAATAGGTGTTCCGAGGAACTTTAAAACGTCCGCAAATACTCCGTCTATCTTCATCATTGCAACTATTGATGCAATAGCCATAAGTAATACAGGAACTAAAATAGGTGCTAAAGACATCGGTCCGCTTGGAAGCTTGCCGTATTCAGCTACAAGCTCTTCATATGTCTTTGTAACTTCACCTGAATCAGCCTCATCATCAGCCTTTACACTCTTGCCGATAAATTTAGCATAGAATAAACCTGCTATAAGAGGGAATATGGAACATACAGCACCCATACCCATTACAAGTAAGAGGTTATCACCTATACCAAGTGTAGAAGCTGCAGCTATAGGTCCCGGTGTAGGCGGTATAAATACATGTGAAATGTAAAGACCTGCTGAAAGACCAACTGTCATAGCTACAGATGACTGGGCCGTTCTCTTTACCAAAGCTTTTCTGATAGGGTTTAAGATAACAAATCCCGAATCACAGAATACAGGAATTGAAACTACCCAACCCATAAGCTCTACCGCCAAAACAGGATTGTTTCTTCCAACCAGCTTAATAACCATATCTGCCAGTTTAAAAGCTGCACCTGTCTTCTCCAAAATTGTTCCAATCAGAGCACCAAGTATGATTACAATACCTATACTTGAAAAAGTACCTGAAAATCCTGCTCCGATAACACTTGCAAGACCTTGTATCTTTGTTCCGTCTTCCAATGTCTTATCTACAAGCGGTATTCCTGCTACAAGTCCCAAAATAAGTGATATACACATAATAGATATAAACGGATGTACACCAAACTTTGAGATGGCAACTATCATAACGATAACCGCCAAAATAAACACGAATATAAGTGGTAAACCTGTCATATAAATCCTCCTTGTCTAGACATATGGGTATAAAATCACTTCATAATTGTTAATATTTATACCCTACTCCACTTAATAATATTGTAAGCTTATTATATCATAATATCTAATAAATGCAATTATAATAACAAATTTTATATAAAGAACAAATTTTTAACAACTGTTTTCTAACAAAAACGCCAAGCTGCAAGACTTGACGTTTTTATTATTGATATCGGTATTTTATTTTTACATTACTCCCTTTTGGAGTATTATACAGCCGTATGGCTGTCTTTCACTTGTACATACAGTGACAAATGCCCTTCCGGCTTTTTCATAAAACTTTGTTCTCTCAATAGTTCCTACAGCGTCTATATACCCATATTTTTCCGCCACAGCTTTTATATCTTCCCATACTTTATTACTATCCATAACAACACCTGAATCCGAATCCGGAACCATATATTCAACAGGATGAACGGCATAGTCGGTATCTATGGGCAACAGCTGTAGTATTGCCTCCAACATCTCGGATGCACTGTTGCCTTTTGCCTGTATACTTATCGCATTCGGACTTTTACTGTAAGGAGGATAAAAATCATCTGCAATTACCATCAAATCTCCATGCCCCATATCTGCCATTGCCTTCAATAAATCAGATCCTATTCTTTCCGGAATACCCTTTAACATAAATACGCTCCTTTTTATTTTTTTATAAATACGATTCTATCGTTATTAATATGATAATATCATTTAATGTTCTTTTGTATATTGGCATCTTTACCATTCTTTACCGAAATAATTAGGCATAATGCATATCGGCTTTTATATGACTATATCCTATCATCTATATGTTTTACTCCCAAATATATTTAAGAGTTAACTTTTGTATTTCTTATGTTTTTCAAATAAAAACATATATAAAATTGACCTTACAGGCTTTTTTTTGTATAATATATATAATTTAATCATTTGGAATTTGTACTGTGGAGGGAATAAATGTATGAATTATTTAGAACTTATTGAAAAGAGAAATTCTATCAGAGATTTTCTCAAAAAGACTGTTGAGCAAGCTAAATTAGATGAGATTACAGGATTTTTCAATTCAGCTCAGAAGCTTTTCGATGTAAATACAAAAGTGCTTATAGCCGCAAATGAAGATACCGCTCAAAGACTTTCAGGTGTGGCCGGATATCGTGGGAATGCATTTAATGCTCCTGCTTACCTGGTTATTTTGTCTGAGAAGAAAGATAATTATCTTGTAAATGCAGGATTTATGGCTGAACATATTATTTTAAAACTTGAAGAAATGGGATTGTCATCATGCTTTTTGACTTGTGATGACAGTGATATGGTAAAGAAGGTCTTACTTATCGAATCCGACATGGACATAACCGCTATGGTGGCATTCGGATATGGTAAAAAAGAAAAGGATACTACAAAGCTTGATATACATTCACCTTCAAATGTAAGTATAAGCAGTAAATCAGGGCATATCGCTCCAAAGATTGCAGTTACAGCCTTGGCGTTTGATTCCGATTTTGATACTCCTTATAATTTTGATGATGAGTATGCTGACCCGGTTATTGCCGATGCACTTTATGCAGCCAGCCTTTCACCAAGCTTTTTGAATCATCAAAATTATCGTTTCGTTATAAACGGAACTCATGTTTATTTATTTAATAAATTTGATGAAGTGGTCACAAAGAATGACAATCTGTTGGGACTCGGTGCTGCAATGCTCAATTTCCATATGATATTGTCATCAAAGTATTCAGGAATCGGAAACTGGAGTCTTGATGTTTCAAATATTAAGCATGATTTTAAGAACCCAAGTGATTACATTTTGGTAGCCGCTTTGGATATCTAAGTTTTTAAAAAGGCACAGCCGTTTTCGACTGTGCCTTGAGCTTTTTAGTGTTTAGTTTTGTGCAAATGCTTTAAGCATCCACAATGTCTTTTCATATTCTTTTACATAGCCTGTAAAAATATCTGCGGTAACAACATCACCTTCCTTATCAGCCAATTCCACGATTTCCTTTGAATCGTTTACCCAGTATTCAACATCGATAGTAAGTATACGAATAGCCTCGTCAATGTTGATGGCTTTGTCCGGAAGTTCCTTTACCTTGCTAATTTCCAACGCTTCTTTTAAGTTAGCTATCGGTAGAGCATCCTTAGCAAGTATTCTCTCAGCTACCTCGTCGATAATCTCGGCTGTCTGATCGTAATATTCCTCCAATTTGGAATGAAGAGTGAAAAATCCATGTCCCTTCAGATTCCAGTGCATATTATGTAGCTTGATGTACATAATCTCCTGATTTGCTAAATAAGCATTCATTTTTGCAAGTAATTCCTGTTTCATAATATATTCCTTTCTGCAAAACAATACCATTTATGCAATCCGTTTCTATCACCTCCAACTTTTCAAAAATTAATATTCAGCTTGAAATTTTTTAGCTGATATAAAACTTTTGAAATGATAGTCTCTATCAAGAGGCAATTATATTTTATCATTTTTTATTGCTAAATCAACTCTTATTGCACATGTATACATGTATACTTATATTTAACCCTGCTACAAATATCTCTTCACATACTTTCCGGTATATGATTTCTCTATTTTAGCTATCTCCTCAGGTGTACCTGTGGCTACCACTTCTCCACCTCCTGCACCGCCTTCGGGACCTATATCTATTATATAATCGGCACATTTTATAACATCCAAATTATGCTCTATAACAAGTACCGTATTTCCGCTGTCTGAGAGTCTTCTAAGTATCTCCACAAGCTTATGTACATCTGCAAAATGAAGACCTGTAGTAGGCTCGTCCAAGATATAAATAGTCTTTCCCGTAGCCCTCTTTGAAAGCTCTGTTGCAAGCTTTATTCTCTGAGCCTCTCCACCGCTTAGCTCTGTAGACGGCTGGCCTAGTTTGATATAAGAAAGCCCCACATCATATAATGTCTGTATTTTCCTTGCTATAGTAGGCACATTTTCAAAGAATGTTAAAGCCTCCTCCACAGTCATATCAAGTACATCATATATGGACTTTCCCTTATACTTTACTTCCAAAGTTTCTCTATTGTATCTCTTTCCGCCACAGACTTCACATGGAACATATACATCAGGCAAAAAATGCATCTCTATCTTTATGATGCCGTCACCTGAACAGCTCTCACATCTTCCACCCTTTACATTGAAACTGAATCTTCCCTTCTTATATCCTCTCATCTTGGCATCCTGAGTTGCCGCAAAGAGATCTCTGATCATATCAAATACACCTGTATATGTAGCAGGGTTTGACCTTGGAGTTCTTCCAATAGGTGACTGGTCTATTGCAATTACCTTATCAAGCTGCTCCGTACCTTCTATAGACTTATACTTGCCAGGAATAGTATGTGCACGGTTTAGCTTCTTAGCCAATGCCTTATATACTATTTCATTTACTAAAGATGACTTACCTGAGCCTGAAACACCTGTAACACATGTCATCACTCCTGTAGGTATATCTACATTTATATTCTTTAGATTATTTTGAGCTGCCCCTTTGACTTTAAGCCAACCTGTAGGTGTTCTCCTGCTCTCAGGCACAGGTATCTTTATCTCACCTGAAAGATACTTACCGGTAATTGAATCCGGATTTGCCATTATTTCCTTAGCGGTTCCTGTAGCCACCACTTCTCCGCCATGACTTCCGGCTCCCGGACCTATATCAACTATATAGTCGGCTTCCATCATAGTGTCTTCATCATGCTCCACCACCAAAACTGAATTTCCTATATCTCTTAGATGTTTCAATGTCGCAAGCAGCTTATCATTATCTCTTTGATGGAGTCCTATACTTGGCTCATCCAAAATATAAGCCACGCCTACAAGTCCCGAACCTATCTGAGTTGCCAGTCTTATTCTTTGCGCTTCACCGCCGCTAAGTGTACCTGTCGCTCTGGTAAGACTTAGATAGTCAAGACCTACATCTATAAGGAAGGTAACTCTTGCTCTGATCTCCTTTAAAATTAATGCTCCTATAGCTTCCTGCATCTTTGTAAGCTCCAAGCTGTCTATAAAGTTTCTAAAATCGGTAATAGACGCATCTGTAGCATCATAGATATTTTTTCCGCCAAGAGTTACAGCCAGAGCCTCTTTTTTTAGTCTTCTTCCGCCACAGGACTTACATGGTGCAATTCTCATATATTGCTCATACTCTTCCTTTGCAGACTGTGAAAATGTCTCTCTATAGCGTTTTTCCATGTTCTTTATAAGGCCTTCAAATATAACAGGATATACTCCGCTTCCTCTCTGGCCGGTATATGCTACATCCACCTGCTCGGTAGTACCGTAAATCAATATATCATGTATTTCCTTCGGATAATCCTCAAAAGGTGTATCCAGACTGAAGTTAAACTTCTCAGCAAGGGCTCTTAGCATAGCATTACTGAAGCTTTTCTTATCATTGCTGCTCTGCCATCCAAGAACTATTATAGCTCCCTGATTTATAGAAAGTGATTTATCGGGAATCATAAGATCTTCATCAAATTCCATAGTATATCCAAGTCCTGCACAGTCAGGGCATGCTCCGAATGGATTGTTGAAAGAAAAGGTTCTCGGCTCCACCTCATCAATTGAAATACCGCAATCAGGACAGGCAAAGTTTTGTGAAAACTTCATAGGCTCACCGTCTATCACATCAATGGTTGCATAGCCGCCACCAAGATTCAGAGCGGCTTCCAACGAATCTGTAAGTCTTTTTTCTATATTTTCCTTTACCGAAAGTCTGTCTATTACAATATCAATGCTGTGCTTAATGTTCTTTTCAAGTACTATCTCTTCACTAAGTTCATACATATTTCCGTCAATCATAGCACGTACATAGCCCGATTTTTTGGCACTTTCAAGCACCTTTTCATGTCTTCCCTTTTTACCCTTTACAACAGGTGCAAGTACCATAAACTTAGTCTTTTCTGGAAGAGTGAGTACTCTGTCGACCATCTGATCAATA
Organism: Lachnoanaerobaculum sp. MSX33; assembly: GCF_000512995.1. Lineage (NCBI taxonomy): Bacteria > Bacillati > Bacillota > Clostridia > Lachnospirales > Lachnospiraceae > Lachnoanaerobaculum > Lachnoanaerobaculum sp. MSX33. The sequence continues at coordinate 109,576 of NZ_AZXX01000060.1, forward strand.
CTCTGTCTATGGATTTCCTTACCGCAACAAGGGCAATGAGGAATACCTATTCTTGCATACAAAAGTCTGAGGTAATCATAAATCTCCGTAACTGTACCCACTGTAGACCTCGGGTTTCTGTTTGTAGACTTTTGGTCTATTGAAATCGCAGGGGACAGCCCCTCTATGCTTTCCACATCAGGCTTTTCCATCTGCCCAAGAAACATTCTGGCATATGAAGACATTGACTCCATATATCTTCTTTGTCCCTCGGCATATATGGTATCGAACGCCAAAGAGGACTTTCCGGAACCGGAAAGCCCTGTTAAAACAACCAATTCTCCTCTTGGTATGTCCACTGATATATTTTTTAAATTGTGCTCATTGGCACCTCTTATTTTTATATACTTTGTATCCATTACATCTCTCCATTACAATGTTCGAAGCATTCGAACATACTTTCGTAACAGTATATAATTTATTTTAATTTCCGTCAATAATGGATATTATCTTTTTTACACAATCTTCTATACTGCCGTTATTCTCCACAGTATAGTCGGCATACTTTTGATATTTTAAAATTCTCATATCATACATCTGCTTAAGTTCTTCCTTTGACTTATCTCTTGCAAGTGGTCTGTTTGTATCTGAGAGCAGATCTTCATAAATCTTATCAAAATCCCTTACAAGGCATATGATAGTGCCTCCCTTTTTCAAAACCTCGCCGTTTCTGTCAAAGGTAAGCATTCCTCCACCTGTGGAAATAACTCCGGCCGGCATTTCGGAAACTTTTTTAGCTGTTTCATGCTCCAAATCTCTAAAATAATCTTCACCATGTTTCGTAAATATGGTCGGTATATCCATTTCATAAGCTTCTATCAAAAGCTCATCGGTATCTATATAATGAGTATTAATCTCCTTAGCCAATGCTCTTCCTACAGTTGTCTTTCCGCTTGCCATAAAACCGCAAAGTATAATTTTTTTATTTAACATATATCAGTATCCGTTTCTTTAAATAGCCACAAATGTTTTACTACACTTGTGGCTTCCAACTCATAAACTAAATATACTTTTCTACAATCTTTTTCATCTCTTCAATATGTTCTTCCATATCCGAAATAAGCTTTATTTGAGTTCTTGCACGGTCAAGATTATGATTTTCTCTTGCTATCTTAAAATACTTATCTCCTGCAATATAATCTCCCAAAAATCTTATACCGCATTCATAGGTCATTACTATTGCTCCCATATGCAAAAGTTCAATCTCTCTTTTATTTAAACTCTTACCGCAAGCTTCCAAAAATCCCCTTGTAAAAGCCTCAAACAGTTCAATATCAAGACCTACTTTTGAAAGATCAACTTCATCCTCAAGTCCTTTATTTGCTCCGAAGCGAATAGAATCACCAAAGTCAAATGCTGCAACTCCCGGCATTATAGTATCAAGGTCTATTACACATAATGCCTTCTTTGTATCCTTGTCAAATAAAATATTGTTAAGCTTGGTATCATTATGTGTAACCTTCAAAGAGATTTCATTATTTGCAAGTGCTCTGTTAAAGATATGAGTATATTCCTCTCTGTTTAAGAAAAAGTCTATCTCTTCTTTAACATTCTTCGCTCTACCCAGAGGATCTTCATTTATCTGTGCTTTAAATGTAGCAAATCTGTCCTCTGTATTGTGGAAGTTTTTGATAACTTCACTAAGTTTATTAACCGGAAAGTCTGCTAAAAGATTTTGAAAATTTCCAAAAGCGAAACCTGATTCATAAAACTCTTTAGCATTTGTAACCTGTTCATAGCATATAGTATCCGATATAAAATTATAAGCTCGCCAAATTTCTCCTTTACTGTCTTCATAAAAACTTTGTCCGTCTTTAGTCTTTATAAGATTTAGCGTCTCACGGTCCGGATCTCCACCATTTTTTTCAATCTTATCTCTCAAAAATGATGTTACCAAGGCAATATTTTCCATAAGCTTCTTCGGCTCTTTAAATATTGTCTTATTTATCTTTTGTAAAATAATCTTACCCGATCCCTCATAGTCCAGAAGATAGGTATCATTTATATGTCCGTTACCATACTCCGAAAACTCTTTCAGTTTGGTAAAATTATCATATTGCTGTAATACTTCTATTATACTTGATTTCATACTTTCCTCTCTATTTCAAACCATTTTATTTCATTAGGCTCAAGTTTAAGTTCAAATGAACTTCCATCCCCCTTATATATATTTGTAACCTGAGATTCATAGGTATTGTTTACCACACAGAATTTGTTATTTTCCACATAGGCATTTACCTCTACATTCAAGTTAGTGCTAAACCATCTGTGGATACCCTCTTCATCATGTGAAGCCCAAAGTATTGCTCTATAAAGCAATCTGTTGTTTTCAAGACTGTAAGGCAAACCGCTGATATAAACCGTACGCCCTTTTCCAATCTCCTTACATGCAAGCTGTACTGAATCTCCTCTTAGTGCAAGAATTTCTGTACCGTCAAGTGCATATATGAAGTCCTTGCCTTCGCCGAAATATATCTCATCACAAACTTCCTCTGTGATAAAATGTGATTTTACTTCTTTATAATACTTGCCTTTTGCCAAAGTAAAGCCGTTTTCAAGCTCCACTCCAAGCTGAGTTGCAAGCTGCAATGTTCTTCCCTGATAATTATATCCGCTTGGTTCACCTACACCTATAAAGCCTCCGCCATTATATATGAAATCCCTTATTGCTGTAAGTATTCTCTCATCACTCCAATACTTTCCGCCGGTTTGTCCTGTGTTCGCATCACCGATATTCATAACTATATCAAATCTGTTTAAAATATCCTTATCTTTTAAAATATCTTCGAAACTGATAAAGTCAATATCAAAAGGTGAACCGCTAAGTGCCTCTATTACTCCTGCATATGAATAGTTGTTCTTATAGTATATAGCATGGTGTACCATATGATTTCCCCATGCCTTATATCTTCCCCAACCGCTAAGCACTGCAATCTTCTTTATACAATGAGCCTTGCAACCTTGCGCATTTGCATACAGCTCTCTAAACTCATCGCATACCTGCTTTGTATAATCTATAAACTCAGGAAAATCAAGTGTAAGCTTCAAATAACCGCCATAGCCTATCCTGTCTACAGGCTTTCTGAGTATTGCTCTTCTGGCTGTTATCCAATTTCTCTTTGCCTCTCCAAGCGGATCACCTCCCTTATGGAATGTATCCGGGAAGAAATAAGGCAAAAGTCTGCCCTCTGTATATTTCACGCCTTCTATATCACTGATAAGTCTAAGTGTCTGACCGTTACCTACACTTCCAACCACTGCATCCAAGCCTATATTTTTGAACTCTTCCATATAAGGCTCCATGCCGATCCAGTGATCACCCAAAAACATCATTGCTTCCTTGCCGTACTCGTGAACTATATCCACCATCTCTTTGGCAAGTTTTGCAACTTCTCTTCTTTGGAAATCTATGAAGGCAAAATATTCCTTGCAAGGAACTCTGTAAGTATTGTTCATATAACCCTGATCTATAATATATTCAGGTCTGAACTTGATTCCGGTTTCCTTTTCAAATTGGTCTAAAATATACGGGCTTACAGAAGCTGTATATCCATACCAATCCACATACTTTTGTCTTGCAAGTTCATCAAATATCAATGTGAACTGATGGAAGAATGTGGTAAATCTTATTACATCCACCTTTGGATGCTCTTCCAAAAACTTTCTGAGTCTCTTCATAGAATAGGCTTTTGTTTTTGGCTGACGTACATCAAAGGTTATCTGCTTTTCAAAGTTTGTCCAACCATTAGTCACTGCATTGTACATATGTACAGGATCCCAAATGATATATGCCAGGAAGCTTACTGTATATTCATGGTACTTCTTTGCATTTATGATCACTTCACCGTTTTCATAACTCCAGTCACTTACAGGCTCTCCGATTGTCCTGTCAATGACCTCCCACCATCTTTTTATATCATCATAATCATTGACCTTTAAGAGATCAGGATGTAAGCCTTCCATCAATCTGATTCTGAGAGTGTCCTCAGTTGCCATATGAAAGTCAGTCATTATATACATCTGCTGCACTTCATCAGGATTAGCCTTTGCCCACTCATTATCCTTTCTGGTGGTATAATAAGTAGCATAGATCTTTGCATCCAGTTCCTCTATTTCCTTCGGCATATCTGTTCCGTCACAATCTCTGATGGCATCAGCACCCCAAAGCTCCATTATTTCCTTTGTTTCTTCAATGATATCAACATCTGTAGGTATAGTTACTCTTCCTTTTAACATTTGACCCCCTAGGTATTATTTTTATATATTTTCAGTCAAAAAGTTTTGTACTCTCCAACATTTTCTCTTTTATTTAACATAAGACTTTTTACAAAAGCTGTCCTATCCAATATAATATTTTATTACAAAAAGTTCAACTAAAATCTCAGTTAATATATACTATTCCAATAAAAAACTCACCTCATATAAGGTGAGCTTTTAAATCAGGTTAAATTGTTTTTAACCTAAGAAATTTATGAAAAATGTTATTGTCAAACTGTTTAAGAAATCCGCAAACATACTTCCGACTATAGGTACAAGTAAGAATGCATTTACTGAAGGCAAATATTTCTCTGTAACAGCCTGCATATTTGCCATGGCATTAGGTGTTGCACCCATACCGAAACCACATGTGCCTGCCGCCAAAACAGCCGCATCATAGTCACTTCCCATAGATTTGAATACGATAAATCTTGCAAAGATATACATAAGAAGTACCTGGCCTGCCAATAGTACAAACAGAGGAAGGGCAAGTGCTGCCAACTGCCAAAGTTTTAATGTAATCATTGCCACTCCAAGGAAAAGTGAAAGACAGATACTTCCAAGATCGTTTATTTCACCCATATGTATTCTGAAGCTGTCTGTATATTCACTGATATTTCTCATTATAGCCGCAACTATCATAGAACCTATATAAACAGGGAAGGTCATTCCTGTCTTTGAAAGTACAAAAGATACAATAGTTCCTATACCCATTGCCAAAGTCAGCTGATACACCGCAGGTGCATACATTGAAACCTCTCTTCTGTGCTTTATCTCCTCTTCCACAAGCATACTATCATCTTCATATACTGCAGTATCCACAAGACTTTTCTTTTTTATAAGACTGTTTGCCAAAGGTCCACCCATCAGTGAACCTGCTACAAGTCCGAAAGTAGCCGCTGCTGTAGCAAGTGTTGTCGCACCGTCAACATTCATATCCTCAAGTAAAGGTCCGAAAGCTCCTGCCGTACCGTGTCCACCAACCATAGGTATGGAACCTGTACACATACCTATAAGCGGATTTATACCAAGAAGTTTAGAAAGCCCTACCGCTACAAAGTTTTGAGATATTATAAGTAACAGTACCAATATAAGGAAGATAAATGTACCCTTTCCGCCGCTCTTTAGCACCTTCATATTTGCCTGAAATCCTACCGAGGTAAAGAACATTACCATGCATACATTTCTTAGAGTCTCATCAAAATTTATCTCAAGAATGCCAAGTGAATACAATACACAGAATATTATAGCAAAAATCATACCTCCTACCACAGGCGCAGGAATACAAAATGTTGTTAAAAACTTTATTCTTTCCTTTAAAAGCACTCCAATAAACAGTGCAAGTACCGCAACCGCAACCGTCTGATACATATCCAGATTTAAAGTTTTTCTTGAAACATTATCAGCCTTAACCTCAGCCTTTAATCCGGTTATTCCGTTTGCACTGTACCATTCACTTGCCGCTTTATGGAAAGGTACAACAATACTGTTTAAAGTTGCTTCATCAAAAAAATTTACAGTATTACCTGATATCTTATTGAAGCTGTCTTGATGTGCTTTTATAAGATTTAATACAGTTTCAATATTGCTTGAACTCATATTGTTGTTTGCCACAAGCACAGCCATTACTCCGACTGTGGTAATATCCTTGTTTATACCCTTATATGTACCTTTTTTAATTGTAGTAACACTATATACGCTATAACTGTTTTGAAGAAATCTTATTGCTCTGTCATCCAAGGAAAGAATATCGATAGGTACATTTGAATCAGCCAAATCCGAAATTGCCTTTGTAGGTGCCGACGCCGTTACAAAGAATGCATCCAACTCACCGTTTTTTAAAGCATTTGCAGCATCTTCAAATGACAGATATCTTACATCAATATCATCTACAGTCATACCGTAGGCTCTCAGGATATTCTTCGCATTTTTTAAAACGCCCGAGCCCTCTTCACCTACCGAAACTCTAAGTCCACTCAAATCCTCCACAGAGTTTAGCTTCAGTTTCTTATTTACAACTATTTGATAGCTCTCCGTATAAAGTCCTGCAACAGCCTTGGTTATTTTTAAAGGATTCCCCTCAAACTCACCTTTTCCGTTGTAAGCATCTGTAAGAGTATCATTTTGCACTATTGCCATACCGACGATATTGTTTTCAAGCAATCTGAGATTTGCTGCCGAACCGGCACTAATCTGTATGCTCATGTCAATATCGCTTTCCTGCTCGGCAATATCCTTTAGGGCATTTCCATATGCAAAATATGTACCGCCTGTGCCACCTGTTCCGATATGAATATTATTGTTTTCACTTTCCTTTGCACAGCCTGAAACCAACAGTGCAAACATCAATATAATAAATACAAAGCTTAAGTTCTTTCTTATACCTTTAATACACTATACCTCCTTAACTGAATAATAAAAGGGTAGCATATTATGCTCCCCTTTAAGTCTACGTCATTTTTTGACGAAAAGTATTATACAGAAAATTAGGCCGGACGTCAAATTTATTTTGTAATATAGGATGTAATAATGTGCAATTTGTAGTTCCGGTTTTCTATTTATTCAAAAATCTTACCGCCGACTTTCTCGCCTTTTCTATTTTCTCAGCATCCACATCTTCCACAGCCGATGAGCCTATCCATTTCTTTCCAAATAAAATCTGTGCAGCTTCTATCATAATGCCACAGGCATGTAAATCAGTCTCTGCTGCAATCACAAAAGCAAAGCAAGGCTTTGTCTTTTCCTGAATCACTTCCTTATCAACTCCATGAAATGACATTTGCATAAGGCTTGATACCGACCACGCTCTGCAAAAACTGTCTTTATCTTCCGACATTTGCTTTATCAAAATATCAATCTCATTTAAAGAGCCTATCCATCCGAGAGCTATAATAATCTTTTGTCGAAGCAAAGCATCTTTTGTTTCTATAAATGAGGTTAAAACCGGAATAAGCCTTTTGCAATATTCTGCATAAAAAGTTCTATGTCTTAGTTTTGAAAGAGTTTCAGCCATAAGGTATGCAGCAAATACTTTTAAACTCTCGTCTTTTTCATTATCTAAAACTGTAAACAAATACTCTAATCCCTCTTTATCATGTTTATAAAAACTGCCGGACAGATTTAAGTCTGTACCTTCATCTCTGTCTTTACAAATCAATTTATAATGATATTCTATCTCATCACTTGCGCCTAAATCTGCAACAAATTTTATTCTTTCGCCGTCGGGGAAGTTTTGCTTTTTTAATTCTTCATATCTTTTTTGTAAATCTGTCATACATATACTCACTTTTTGTTATCTGTTTTATCTTCATCTTTAAAAAGCTGAAACGAGATATTCAAATCATCAAAAATCAACATATTTAAAATTACTACAGGAATAGCGAGTATATTTTTTATAACTTTTACCACTTTATGGTCTCTTTTATATTTTGAGATTTTTAATACTAAAAGTACAATAGTTAAAAATATAAATATAAAGTAAAACAGTATGTCAGCATTGGCATATATTATTTTCATATATTTACTCCTCCGGTATTGCCACAGTGTGTTAATAAAAGATATATTTATGATTACTTTTCATAGCCATTTTGGAATATTTGGCTATGAAAACCTGATACCGGCGAGAATAATCTCGCCATTATTGGTATTTTGGCGTAGAAAAAATACTGTTGGCGAGATAATCCGTCTTTTCCTTTTCTATCACCTTATCTTTCATCATCTGCTTGATTTCACATCCCCACACCAATATAACATTAATGCCCATGCTCTCAAGTTTGATGTAGTTTTGCTTATCTCTTTGAACATTTCCCTCCAACTTACTTTTCCAAAAATCATGATTATTCTTAGGGATGGAAGCATATTTGCAATTTTCATGCATATGCCAAAAGCACCCGTTTACAAATATAGCAACCTTGTATTTAGGAATATAGATATCGGGACTTCCGGGTAAGCTCTTATAATTTAATCTGTATCTGAACCCCCTGTGCCACAATAGCTTTCTCAAATAAACTTCAGGTTTTGTATTCTTACTTTTAACCCTCGACATATTCTCACTTCTTGTCATCGGCTTACTCTTCTTCACTATCTGAATCTCACCTGCAAATTAAGCTTTATAAAGTCTTCTCCGTTTTCACTGTACACTTCTCCGAAATCATGTCTTGATGTGGATGCTGTTTCATACTTTGTATTGCTTAACAAATATTCTTCAAAGTAATTTCTGTTGTATATATGATATGCGAGAACATTACCTTCCTTTGTAACTACAATATATCCTCCTGTAGCCTCATCCAAACCGTCCCATACCGTAGCAGGTTTCATTCCCAATGCTACGGCCGTCAAAAACTTTTTGAACTTATATCTATAGGCGTTTACATTACCGTAGTTCATAGGATTTTCCTGTTCAAGCTTTTCAACCATCTCATTACAGTTACTGATTCCGTCTTTATAAAAATATAAAAGGGTCTCGGCAATAATTTTATCCATATTACTGTCGATAAGTACCAAATTATCTTCAAAAACCTGATTATTCATCTTTCGATATTCAAGAGTTCCGTTTTCTTTAATTATCTTATTTATACGTCCCCTGACATCTGTATGATTTTTGCCGCCTGATACCTTGTATATCTCGTTCGCTTCTCTTATCAAATCAGGATAATTATGTACTATTTTATAGATAAAGTTTGTAGTTTTTCCTGCATTCAACAAAGTCGGAGATGAACCCAACTCGGATTTTATTGAGAATCCTACAGTAGGACTGTATCCTGTGTTTACATCAACTATTTTTACCGTGATATCACTTTTATCCGTTGCCGGTGCTGAAAGCTTATAGCACAAAATTTTATCCATGAAATTCTGCGTGCTTTCCACCGAGAAAGCCCCTTTAGAGTCTTTACTGTTAATCTCATTCAACAGATTTCCGGACTCCGATTCAAACTCTGTCGCAGGCAATTCCTTCACTTTTGACCCGTTAATATAAATTGATATCATTTCTCCTGCGGTATATTCTTTGATCTCACCCTTGGTTTCTTCTCTGATTATTTTAATAATAGGAAAATAAATATCCTCAAGCTTATTCAATTCACTGTCCGCAGCATATATCTTTCCGTCAGCCAAAAGTCTTAAAAGGACGTATACTTCAGACCATTCCCCCTTATTCCCTTTAAGCATATTTACCTCCATATAAAAGCCAATTGTTCAAATTTTTCTTCGCTTTTCTTAGTTTTCGTATTTTCTTTTTCAAGGTGTGCTTTTATCTTTTCGGCAATCGCTCGTATAACAGGCACTGTAACGGAATTTCCGAATTGCTTATATAAATGTGTATCGGCAACTACAAACTTAAAATTGTCGGGGAATCCCTGAAGCCTTGCCCATTCTCTCGGTGTCATCTTTCGAATATATTCTTTGTTGACACTGCCTTTTATATGCGTAACCGGAGTAAAGTCGGTTAAACGATCATCAATTATCAAGTTTCTTTCTCTTCCCATACCGCCGCAAACAATAGCTCCCGCTACGGAGTCCAATTCTCTGATTTCATATCCGAATCCGTTCCCCTTGGAAGCATGTCTTGCCTTATGTCTTTTCAACGAATCCAGATAAATGGTGGATAAATAATATTTGGGTGATACTTCTTGTTCTTCCATTATATCCTTTATTACCCTGGTATCATCCGTTTTCTCAGGAAATGTAAAGTCTTCCGGCGCTATATCGTTCCTGAATCCGACAATATATATCCTCTCTCTGTTTTGTGGAACACCGAAGTTTTTACTGTTGAGAACTTTATAGAACACTTTGTATCCCAAATCCTCCAAAACAGATTTTATAACATCAAATGTACGACCTCTATCATGATTAACCAGATTCTTCACATTTTCACAGAATACAACTTTAGGTTTATGGTATTTTACAATCCTTGCGACATCAAAAAAAAGAGTTCCTCTTGCATCTTCAAAGCCCCTCTTCTGCCCTGCAAGAGAAAAGGCTTGACAAGGAAACCCTGCAAGTAATATATCATGTGGCGGTATATCTTTCTCATCAACTTTTGTAATATCTCCTACCACATCTATACCGTCGTTATAATTTGCCTTGTAAGTTTCAACCGCTTTTTTATCCCACTCACTTACAAAAACCGTTTTGATATCGCCTTTAAATGCCTGCTCAAAGCCGAGTCTTATCCCCCCGATACCTGCAAATAAATCTATTGATTTATACATCTTATCTTCCTCTTTCGTTTTCAACAATACCTTACAATATTATAAACTCAACTTTATGAATATTCTACCCCGTTCTACCCGAAATTTCGGGTAGACAGGTGGAATCTATTACTGTTCTTGAAATTTTAGGAGGTCAGATTTCGATTTGTCTTCGTAAATCTTTTTTAGTCATGTCTCTGTAAAGTAAATCTTTCATAGCTTATTCTATGAGAATCCGTTAATCCTCATAATCTCTATTCATTCGACCAGAGTTTCTATGTTTTATTCTGGCATCTTTTTATTGAAAATAAAATCTCAACTTTTAAGGTATGCTGTAATGTGGAAAATATTTTTCATTTAAGAAACGCCTTTAAAATAAAAATTACAAAACATAAAAAGTTATCTAACAACTGTATTATAGAGATTGATAACTGCTCGCCTCTTGAACTGCTTAAACTTCAGAAAAATCTTATGGCTATTGCTGACGGAGAAGGCATTGCATTTGTTAACGGAAAGGGCAAGAGAAAGCCGGAACTTCAACAACTCTATGAAGAACTTGAACATTGTGAACAGCAATTAATGGGCTATAAAGAATATTTTAAAATTATGGTGAAAGATAGAAACAGCTACTCCAAAACTGATTTGGAAGCAACCTTTATGCGAATGAAGGAAGATCATATGTTGGACGGGCAGTTAAAGCCAGCATACAATGTACAGATAGCAGTAGAGAATTATTTTATTGTACATAGTTATGTAAGTAATGATCGTACGGATTATAATACATTAATTCCAGTTCTTGAAAAGCATAAGGAAGCATTTGGAGAAGTACTTGAAGAAGTGGCGGCAGACAGCGGCTATTGTAGTGAGAAAAATCTCTTATATCTAAAAGAAAATAAGATAGATAATTATATAAGACTACAGGATCATGAAAAGCGAAAAACACGAGCATACAGTAAAGATATAGGTAAATACTACAACATGAAAACAACGGTATTTGAGGATGAGCAAGTCTATATCTGTCATGACGGTCGTGAACTGAGACATATCAACACAGAGAAGAAAAAACAGAATGGTTATACACAAACATATGAAGTATATGGATGTTCTTACTGTAGTGGATGTGAACATAAGCCTAAATGCCTGTATAAATATAATCCTGATAAAGATGTTGATAAGAATAAAGTAATGAAGATCAATGAAGTATGGAAAGAGCTTCGAGAGAAGTCACATGCTAATATACAGAGTGAAAAAGGCATTCTGAAACGACAGACACGCTCTATTCAAACAGAAGGTTATTTCGGAGATATTAAAGAGAATGCAGATTTCCAACGCTTTAATTATCGTTCTTCAGATAAGGTATATAAAGAATTTATGCTTTTTTCAATAGGAAGAAATATAAATAAATATCATCGTTTTCTCCATGCAAAACTAAAGAAATTTGAAGGAAAAGTACAGGAGAAAACAGCATAAGAAAAAATGCAAAAGCAAAATTTCAGCCAAGGGGGTGTGCCCAAAAATAGACAGCATTATAGAAAAATAAAATATCCTGACAAAGTCACAAAGCCAAAACACCTTGTATTTGTCAGGATATTTCTATTTTGTTCTGTGGGAAGTAAAATTACTTATTTCCAGACAGCCCTTTGAAGATAATTTTAATATTTTTATTTTAGTAATAACTGTTGAAGACCCGTATACTACCCGTGTACAGTAACGTAGTATAATAAGAAAAATTCATACTCAATTCTTAAAATAGTATAATAAATACATTATAGTATATTTCAATCAGAATATTTAATATACCTTCACAGCTACATAGCAATCATATAATAAATGTTGAAAAGCTTCCTTTAAATCCACATTCCTTTAGCTTTTTTTTGAATATTGGGATATCATTTGGATTAAATTTATTTAAATACCACACCGCATTGTCTGGCAATTTTTCGCATATTTCTCTAATATATATCAAATCAACGCATGAAAAAGAGAACCCAATGGAATAAACTTCTCTTATTGTATTATTAATATCATCAAAAAATTGCTTATTATCTTCCAATGCTTTTTCAGTATCTTTTTTTAAGAAATTATTTAATTCTGTTAATGAGTTTTCTGATCCAATATTTTTTCTCATATACTCATCTGTATAATCATTTGCATCCCCATGCCCAAATAATATGTTTTTGCCTTGCCTAACATGTATATGACAAACGCTCTCTTTATTAACCTTATATAAATCTTCCAAAGTTTCTGTATAATTGAACGTAAGGAAAATATCATCTGATTTGAGGAGCGTAAAAAAGCTACTTTTTGCACTTGCAACTTTAATATCTATGTTCTCAACCCATTCAGCAAATAGTTCCTTTACATACACCACAACAGAATATAGATTTGAAGCCATATCTTCATTATTACGTGATTCGCTCCAATAATTTATATCACCATCATCATCAAGTTCTTTAGGTAACATCTCAAATGCCTCATCATAATCTAACCGTCCCAATGAAGCTTCTAAATCCCCCCATTTATTTCCATCTGGTTCTGCTTTAGATATAATATAAACAAGAAAATTTACAACTTCTTCCATATCACAAATTTCTTCCCCTTTAGATCCAATTGAAACTGTGGGAATCATTGGCATAGTATCCACTTCACATTTGTTATTCATATATGTATTGCATAAATATTTTCTAAAGTCATCATATGATGTAGGTAGACCATGAGCAATGTCAAAACCGTTGCCAATAATAAACAATTTACTCATATCCATCCTTCCATTTTTCGTAATTTATACTCATATCTAATTTACTTTTCTACTTTTTACCATTTCAAAAAATCTATTAAGATTTTCAATTTCAGCCAGCGGAGCAATCGAATGCAAGAATCCTCGGTTCTCAACTTCTGCATCCATACGTAGCTTATAAATTAACAAAATATTATCTTCCTGAAGTTTGGATAAACTTTCAGCATCTTTTAGTTGTTGATTTACACTTGTATAATTTATGTACTTAAACATTTTTCCCAGAATCCCTGCAACTACATCTGACAATTGCACAAATATATCTGCTTCAGATTTTACAAATTCGAAATTATCTCTCACGTTTTCTCCTTGTGCTATCTGTTCTTTTACTATGTTCTGTACTGTAGTCTCCTCATCAAATATATGTTTTGACTTCTGATATTTTAGGATAGGATCTAAATAAAATTCCGCATAATTTTCTTGCATTATATAATCATTATTACCATGCAAAAATACTAATTCGTTACTCTTTGATGCTCTTGCGAGCATACGTACAAGAAACTTTTCCTCTGCCTTCATTTCTCTTCGACTTCCAAGTAAAAGCAGTAATTCATTACAAAATATTTCTATATTCTCTTTCTGTAAATTAGGGTATTTATATTTAAACATTATATTTTGCAACGCTTCTGCCTTGTCTTTGAACATACAATAAAATACACTCTTCATTCTACAATAATATTCAAATTCACTTATCTCATCTATCCCTACAATAGAGTCAAATATATCAACAAGTGTATAAAATAGATTGTTAACATGTATGTAATGAATATAAAAGGGAGATTTATCTATCCAAGATAAAGTCTTAAACAAACGTTCTTCTTTCACACACTGTAAAAAATCGCCTTTTGAATATAGCTTTTTAAATTTAATTTCTTTTACATTTTCTTGCAATTTCAAAATCTTTCTGAATGATTCTAATGATACATCAACCGTATCTTCCACTTTTTTTACTACTCCAGCCAATACAAAGTCTGCTGTATAATCAGTATTAAACTGTCTCTTACTATCATCAACCCCAAATTTTCTGCAATTATTACTTTCGTCATAATAAAATACATACTTTTTTTATTGTCAATACCCCACATATCATACCATTCTTGTTGCCTATCAACTGATGAATCAATATTCTTTTCTCCATCCATGGAATAAACATCCCTCCAATATGCACATATAACTTAATCATTGCTAACATATGAAAGTAATTCGGTATCAAGTGCTCCTTATAATCCTCATTCCTTTATAGCTGTATAATAACTTAATAATACCCCTAATATATGTTTTGTATTTATTTGAAATTATACTTTGGTGTGAAGATGACATTTGCACATCCATTCTATATGTGCGAGCAAAAAATCTTTGCAAAGCTATTATATTTTTGCAAATTTAAGTCCATACTAGAATAATTCAGCATCTATATCTAAAAAGAGCAAAGCGGACTTTTTATAGTTCCTCACTCACTTTTGAGTGGCCAGTAAATACTGAGCCTTGCTTGCGGGAATTATACCATGTTTAACATATCTATTGCAATATTTATAAATTTTTCTCTTTCAATCTTGAGGGTGTTACTGTACACAGGTAAGCTTGTCTTCTACATCTTAATCTATTAAACTTATGGAGTCTAATACGCCGTTTAGGTTCCATATTATCTATTAAAAATTTCCTTGACAGCGGTGTAAAGGTTTGGGTTATTTTTTCGTACTCCAAGCAGCACACCCTTGCTCTGACATAATTCTTCGATGCTGTCAAAACTTCGAAATGTCATTACAAAAGTCTGCTTCCTCTTATACTCTCTTAAACAGCGTTCGGCTGTATTGTTTGTAGTTGGCACTCTCATATTATACATGAAGAGCAGATGTTACATTTTATATTTCTGCATTCGGCGATACAGATTGTATCCATCACGATAATAAGGACTTGTCTCATGAAGTATGTACTCTTCCCCGGCTTTTTCAAGGATTTCTTTGTACTTGCCTTCAAAGTCAGATACAGTCTTAGAATCTAAATGCGCATCATCTGCATGCTCATTTCTGTAATGTACCACTTCCCGGATAAGTTCTCTCATATTGCGGTGCCAGGTCAAAGACGGCTCATTTTCCACGCTGTACTTCAGATACCGTTGTACATGTGCGAGACATTCCTGATGGGCATTTCCATACTTATAAAAGGTAATTTCGTGGTCGTGTACAAAAATACCTTGGAAATCCTCTGTTATAGTTCCCTTTACACCTTCATCCCTTTTTTCTAACGGGCAAAGTAAAGAACCTTCTGTTCATCTGGTGTTGCACAGACATATACATATGCACTTTCTCCGTTTACCCCGGCATTTGTACAGTCTGTATGCATAACCGCAGAAGACAGCAGGTCTGCAAAGATCTTTTTTTCTCTGTTTTTGTCTTTTTTGAGAACTCGCGGCAGAGTTTATTTATCATTCCTTTGGATATGTTCAGTTTTCCACCAGTAAGATCTGACAGAAAACGTCGGCTTTTATCAATTGAAACAGCACAGTCTGTGTTTAACAAAAACAAGAGAGCCTTGATGCTACCATCGTGGTTCACGTCGTCAACAACACAACTTGGAAAAGCTGCATGAATTCGCTCTCCTGTTGTAGAATCGTAGTATTATACATCTGCTTGATATTCCATTACATTCATAATCAACTCAATTTCAGCCAAGTGGGTTTTATGCCCCAAAATAGACAACATCATAGAAAAACAAAATATCCTGACAAAGTCACGAAGCAAGAACTCCTTGTATTTGTCAGGATATTTTTATTTAGTTTTGCGGGAAGTAGAAATGCTTATTTCCCGACATCCCATTCTGTTAAAAAACGGTTAATTTTAGTAACTTTGATACCTCCTATTTAACAAGAATGAACTGAAGTCTACAATTTATTTCAAAACTCCATGCTCTTGTATACCTAAAGTACTAGATTTTGAAAGAAACGACATAAAATTGTAGTTATCCGATATTAATGTAAAACAAAAAAGTGCGCAAGCTTAAGAAATTCTTACTTACACACCTTATTTTATATATTTATAAAGCTTAAAAATGGTAAATCACTACATGTTATAGAATATATCTTTATTATCCAAGTGATGACATAAAGTTTTTTTAGAAATTTCATCATTACTAATCAGCTTAAGTTCTATTATATTGTCTAATAGGTCAATTTTTTGATGTAGATTTTGTATTTGTATATTTACACCTGAATCACATATGCAGCGTGTTATAATATTCAAATAATCTTTAATGACTTCATTGCCAACTCGTATGTAATCACTATATCTATTTAATTTTTCAATATATTCTAATATTTGACTTTTACCATCTTTATTTGTCACTTTTTTATTCGTATCTTTTTTACATTCTCTGATTTTATCTTTGAACGCTTTCTTCTCTTCCGTACTGCACCTGATATAATCTCTTTTTGAAGAACACAGCCAACTATCGCCTACCCTATTAAATAGAAATACTATTTCATTACCCTCTTTATAATATAAATATGATAAATTGATTATACTAATATACTTTGAATACAATTTATAAACAATATATGTATAAGCACCTACAATAAGCAAAGTACCTAGTAGTAAAGATACCTTCCAACCCAAAATAATATCTTTTTGATTTTGAATGTCTGTAAAAGAAACACTTAATTTGCAAACAATTACATAGGCAATAAGAAATAATCCGGAGAAATATAACAACAAACTATTACATAATTTTATCTGTAACCATATTCCTAAAATATGTTTATTGAATTTTAAAAAAAGGTTGATTACAAATAATAAAACATTGATCACAAGTAATATACAGGAACATACAAAAAATATAATATATGTTAAAAAAGCTAAACCTATAGCATCTTTTCCTACCTTGGTATATGATAAAGTTACTAAAATAAAAACAGCAATTGCAAGTATAAATAAAGCAAATGATGCTGATCCAATTGGTCTCAATATAACATATTTTTCTCTTTTATCCGACTCTTCAAATGTAAAACTAACCGGATCCATTAGCATCATAGAATTGAAACCATATACTACGGCTATAATACTAGGTATACCTAAAAAGCCTAATATAGTTATAACACTCTCAACATTCATAAATCCCTCCATTTTTTCTTATTATATCACGTATCTTTCATATGATTCAACTTAATACTTAGGCCTTCAACTGTTTATTTACCTAAATAGACGTCAAAAACATATAATGCATATACAATATTATTTCAAACTGTTATATTCATAAGATCCTATTTATTCTCCGTTGAAAGTAGTTTGAATAAAATATATCCACAGGTTGTTATATCAGTACTTGAATCATTTGAACTTTCTACCAATTATTTTACCATTAATTATGCGCCTTCATAAAACATTTTAAAATCCATATAGGAATTCCATATTTCAACAGGTATTATATGATTCATAGCATCTTTATTCCTTATCATTGATATTATTAAAACTCATTTTATCAGCATATATACTACCGGGTGAATCGGCCAATATTACTGCAAAATATATTCCCCTATCAATATACTAAACAACAGGCATCGAATTGAAAGCTGAAGCCATCTCCCTTTTAGCATTTTTTATTTTCTTTTTATACTTAACCACATTAAAAAGGACACTCTCACATTCTGTATCTGTCATTGTAGTTACAATTTCCAACCGAAGTCGCGCCCTCGAAGCTCCAACATAAAACCGTTGAACCGCCTCGCTGCCAAACGTTTCTCCGTCGACATCTACCAGTATAATTGCATCAGCTTCTAATCCCTTATACTTTCTACAAGTGGTAAATATTTTTTTCTTAAATGTACCGTTGACACATGCATTATTTAAAATGCTGACAGCTTCACTTTTACAAGTAAGAACAGTTACATCCGTAATGCCTTCTTCATTTAATTCCTCAATTATCGATGCAACGCAATTGATTACTTCTTCAGAATTTTCTTTATAATGAATCCTTGCCGGTACTCCTTTAATCGCTCCGTCATACAATTTAGGGTTTCTATCCGATATGGCTTTTAAAGATGTTATTGCAATATTTTCAGTGTTTCTGCAGTTCTTATATAATGTTAATTTACAATCGGCATCACTTATAAACTTAGGTATATTTTTAGCCTGAATAAGTTGTAATTTATCATAAAAAACATAAAATGTTCCCCCGGTCTCTTCATTATCAATTACAACATAATATATTGTTTGCAGAAGATCCGCCTCTTCTATCTCTTCTCGGCCAAAATCTTGTCCTTCATCTACAATAACATGCTTATAGCGGAATGAGCCTGAAATATACATATCTAAAATTCTAATACCGGCAGCCCGGTAGTCAGGTTTCTCAGTTTTAGCAACCTTACATGCAAATTTGTCGATGGTCATATACTCTATGTACTCATGGTGATACTCTCTATCCAAATAATCCCTTAGCATTACATTGTAACATAGAAATAATACTCTCTCACCGTTAAAAGCATGTCTGGTTGCCTTTTCCACAGCCATCATTGTTTTTCCTGTTCCTGCAGCTCCGTTAATAACAGCAGATTTTTGTTCAACAAGGTAGTTTAACAATCCCTCCTGCTCCTTCAACAATCTGTGAAAAACTATTTTTTTCAAATCATTATCAAAGCTTTTGGAAGGAAAGATATTAAACTCAGGACATATTATTTCTCTAATGAGTCTTCTTACATCCTGTTCACTGAGATCTGTTTTGATATGATTTTCCGGCTCTATATCGAACAAAGAACTGATATATGGTTCAGGATCTTCTAACGCCTCCATTGTAAGAGTAATAGTTCTGTCTGCTTCCTTAGGAAACTTGATTCCGCGCAAGCGTTCCTGTGAAATTGAAGGAAACCACACAGCATGCAAAAACTTACATCTACCTGCAACATCTTTTAATGAGCTGTTTTGTACCACATTCAATAAGTCCCACTTGTTTCCCGCAGCTTGATTGTAAGGTCCACCATGCTTCATAATACATCCTCTTGAGTATTTCCAGTATCCTCCCTCGTACCTTACTGCTCCTGCTTTTGCTTCCAAACACAACAATCCCTTAGTTCGATTAAAAATAACAAAGTCTACTTCACCTTCATGAAGTATATTATCCTCAACATATACATTCTTAAAAGAATGTACAACATAATAATCAGATGGAAGCTTTTTTAAAGAATCAAACATCACCCCTTCCAAACTGGCAGGGTCAAATTCTCTTGCCACATCAGGTATCATTATTGCCATTTCAAATCTCCTTTAATACTGCCAATACACTGTCAGCGATAGCGCCTTCTCCACTAAGGCAAAAACACTTCCATTCACTTCTTGATGCCTTATCGAATTCTTCTTCATTTTCAGCACTAAAAATCATTACCTTCTTATTAGGCCAATACAAATCAACATTATAATAGTTAGGATCTCCTAGGACCTGAAATGTGCCTGCTTGAAAAGGCTTCTCTCCGTCTTTATAATCAAAAATTTTATCTATCAACTCATTTATTATTTCCCTCTCATGTTTATTTGATGAAAATTGAAGTATATTCTTCCATACATCTACATAATCTGTATTTTTTAAGTTCGTGCCTGAATCTGTTATAATAATCTGAGATTTCGAACTGTCATTTTTAGAATTTTTTACTATATTACATATTTCTGCATTTTTATAAATATATTCTGAAAAAAATCCAATATTACGCTCTTCGTATGTTCCTATTATCATTCCTCTATCCAGAAAAACATTAAATTCTTCACAGCTTGTTTCGGGTACAAGAGTACAAGCATGACAAGCGGACAGATTTAGCGAATCGCGTCCCTGTCCCATACTCAAACTACAAACAGGATCATTTGAACATGTTATAGCACCTTCAATTGCCTTTTTAAAAATACTCGGAAAAATGTCATATCTGCCCTGACGAACAAGTCCACCCATTGTTCCTTCAGAGTCTCCGCTCGCTGTATATATCAAAATACCTGACATACTTTTACCTTCGGAAGATTCACTGCAATATATTCTCTCTTTAATAGATGCTATACTATATCCACACTCAAAACTCAACTGTTTCATCAACAAGTGTGAAAGAGTGTGCAATAAAAGAAATTTTGCTGTAATAGTCCTAGGTCGTATGTCGCCATAATAAGATTTAGAATAATTCTCATTCAACTGATCAACACGGTGTTGTATACGAGGATTGTTCGTTCTCCATTTATCAATGGCATCATCGTTTAGTTCAATAAAAATACCTTCGCCTCGAACATCGTATCCCGGATACCAATTTGTATCCTCCTCTTTGATTGACACCTTTTTTATTTTCGTTGTGTTGTCTACATTATCTTCCTCAACCGGCTCCAATCTTGAAAAACCAACCAACGCCTGAACTTCTCTTACTTTATGAATCAATGATACCTTTTTAACATATGGCAAACCATATTGTTTTATATCAGTGGATTCACGAACAAATTCACCATTTTTATCCTCTTGAACTACCTCTCCACTCAAAGCTTCATATTCTTCAGCTCTATACTTAACACTTGTAGTAGTGTAACTGTCTTCTGTGGTTCCACTCCATCTGCGTATCAAAACAGGCTTTACCGATGCTTCCTCATGCCCTATATCTCGACCGATTTTTGAAGCATATTCACTAATCTTTTGCGATACAATATTTTCCCTAATTTCTTGTGTGAGTTCCATTCCCAAGGATGTAACAGTTTTTATCGATTCTGTAATAGCCTTTTTTAAATCTGAGAAAAAAGGACTTCCCTGTATTTTTGCTGTTAATTGGCTTGAATAAGGAGGAATAACCAACGAGCTCACGACAATAGGAAAATAAACAGATGATCCACCTCTTTGTAATACATGTGGATATTTCCCACACATCTCTGTAGTGTTCTTCCAGGGGTGCCTTCCGGTGCACTTAAAACCGTATTCATAACCTGTAGCCTTATCCAAGTTTTCAAGAGCATTCTTATCAAAAGCCCCCTTAAGAGTTGCTCTGGCATGACATGTTTCACATGTTATTGTCAAACCTTCCAATCCTTCGGTTGATGATGCACTTGTTGTAAACCTCAGTTTAGGATTATAGCATATTTTTTTTGCACCTAAACCGTTCTTGGCATGAACCCATTTTATCCATGGGAAATCATCTATATGACCATGACCGCATGCAACAACAATACGCGCCACTACCAGTTCCTGAAAACAAGAAGGACACTTTAAGTTCTTAGTCATATGAGGATCATTTTCTCTCATCTTTTTACACTTAGGATTGGAATTATATTCATTTATCCACTCTTTTAAAGGTTTAAAAGATCTGCATCTTGGACAAAAATACCATTCAGGAAATCTTGAATATGCGATACCTTTTTGATATCTTGTGTCATCCTTACTTCCGGGCATCCCGAAAAAATCCACATGAAGAGCCTTCTCAAGTCTCTCATCATGAACTTCAACTACACTGCCATCCCACGTTTCAGGTGCTGCAGTCATCAAAGTTTGCTCAGGAAAATCAACCATAGCACCAACTCCGTACTGTAGTACTGCTTGAGATGCTCTAACTGCGTGAGTTATTTTATTTAATTGAATTATCTCAAATTCATTTAACATGTTATCATTCCTTCCATATTAAAACGCTACTTCCGACAGAAATATCCACATTTCTCATTGATGTCATTGTATCAAATGCACTATCACCCTTACTTGAGTTATATGCTTTCATCAGTCTTGCATCTCCCTCTTCAGGATATGTAACCATATACTTCTCACCGTAAAAGAAATGATCATCATAACCTTCTTTAAGTTTCTCCCAAC
This sequence comes from Lachnoanaerobaculum sp. MSX33, assembly GCF_000512995.1. NCBI lineage: Bacteria > Bacillati > Bacillota > Clostridia > Lachnospirales > Lachnospiraceae > Lachnoanaerobaculum > Lachnoanaerobaculum sp. MSX33. The sequence continues at coordinate 131,653 of NZ_AZXX01000060.1, forward strand.
TTTCCAAAAATATATCTATTTCCTCTCGAATATCTGATTCTCCGGTGTCGGTTCCAGGATTAACCCTATTGATTATGTCGTTATTTCGAGTAACTATATATTCAACTATAGAATCAATTTCTTTTTTGTACTTAATGCGTGAGAAAAGTCCGGCTGCATTTTCAGGTGTCAAATCCGGTAATAATTGTCTAAGCAGTGCAATCACTATAGCATGTAACGCTCTATCTCTTGCAGGCTTTGAAAAGGGTGTAACTCCTGTAGGCTCTACGTGTTTATAAAACGATTCATGATAACCTAAAAACTGCTCATAATGTGATCTGTCTCGGCTCTTGGAACCGTCATACATGGCAAAAGCCACTCCGGGATATGATCTTCCAACTCTACTTGATGCCTGGATATATTCGCTTGTCAGTTTAGGTTGTCCCACTAAAAGCATAACGTTCAACCTTGCAATATCTATACCTACAGAAATCATATTCGTTGCAAGCAAAATATTGGAAGGCCACCTTTTATTTTCTATATTTTCCTTGCTATAGGTCAGCTTCTCCAACTTATCCAATGTTTCATTTAATTGCGTAGTTGATACACGACTGGTCAATTCATCTGCACCGGTAATTATTCGAGCATCCTTTGCAGTTCCCACACGGTAAGCCATTCTTTTGATAAAATCTTTAATATCATCATCTACAAGTGTTGAACATTTTCCAAGATCTTTTAAACTATTAAAATATACAGTAAGCGTCCAATACTTATCCTTTATTTCATAAGGCAAATCCATCGTGTAAATCTTTTGAAGCAATGCCGCCATAGTCCTGATTTCCATCATTGCTTTTGTTTTTCCGGACGGCATAAGACCGACATATTTTCTTCCGTATATTCCCCTTTCATAATCTATAACCGACTCTCTTGCGAAAAAGGAATCTTCAGCATCAATACCCGGATGAGGAAATTGACAAACCTCTCTGTTATACAAAGATGAGCATTGTTCTGCAGCTCTTCTTATAGTTGCTGTTGATGCAATAATCTTGGTTTTTGAACCTTTGTTACTACAAATATAATCAATTGCCGCCTCATACAAACCAACCATTGTTCCCAATGGACCTGAAATAAGATGTAACTCATCTTGTATGATCAATTCAGGTGCTCTGTTATCTGTTCTAACACCAAAAAATGCTCCAATTTGTGGGTTCCAAGGAAGCATTGCAAATTTATCTACTGTGCCAAATAATAGGGTTGGAGGATTCTGATATAATTCTTCATCAACAACTTGTATCGGTAACTTACCACGTTCGTTAAAAAAGCATGCTTCCTGAGGGCACCACAACTCGAAGTGTGAGTTACTTCTCATCCTGTACCCCCATGCACCCATTTTTTTATGTCCTTTGCGATCTTGAACCATTTTTGTACCGCACCATGGACACTTCAACACCTGAAACTTATTGTGCCTGTCCTTTTGGTACTCAAGCTCTTCTACTGTTGCTTTTGTCAATTTAGTAAGTTCCGATTTTGCTTGTGCATTTTTATTCGGTGTATGATTGCCTCCTATCCATAGACCAATAGTTATCGGTTCTGAACCAAGATCATATTTCCCATATATCGATTTTTTATCCGTGGCATCTACGCGAATATACTCACATGCACAAATAAGCGTAGATGCACGAGTAAACTGTTGTGCCGCCAGGAGTCGTAACGTATAACGCATAATAACAGTCGTTCCGTACGCATTTTCTTTATGAGCAAGTCTTCTGTAAAAAATAGTGAATGCAGTAAGACCAAGATAGGCTTCTGTTTTACCTCCACCTGTAGGAAACCAAATTAAATCCACCAACTCTCTATCAACTGAACTGTCATCTACTATTGACTTTATACTCATAAGTAAAAATGCAATTTGGAAAGGCCTCCATGCATAGAAGTCTTCAAAAATCTTTTCAACACTAAAGTAGTCAATCTTCTTCAATATTTCAGTTAACTCTTCATCATAAGGATATCTGTTTACATCCGATGTCTTTTCCTGCAATTTAAGATGAGCTCGCTGCATAAACATAGCTCTGTTAGCCAATTGAAACGCATCCCAAGCCGCATCGCTTGACTTAAGCAGTTCTATTCCCTCATACATACGCTTTGAAGCGGCTTCGCATCCCATTATATTTTTCCCTGCAATATAATGGAATTTCTCCGGTAGTAAATTAGTTTTATCTCTGATTTCACTTATCCATTTATCGTATGCCGCTACAATAGATATTAATTTCTCTATCTTGATGCTTTTTTCATCCTTTATCAAATCTGATAAGTATTTCATGGACAAAGCATCTTTTGTTACACCCGAATCTTTAGGCAAACTGAAATCCATTGAAGGGACTTCGCTTACAGGAAAATACTCACTGAATACTTCGCCATTTCCTATAGCATCAACATTCCATGAAATAGAAGTACCTAATCCTGTTCCATATACTTTTTTATTTCTATATTGAAGCGCCAAAGACTGTTCTTCATCAGTTAAATCTGAACAGTCTACGTTAGCACCATACTCTACAAAAACAAAACTGTTATTTTCACTGTTAATTCTTATTTCAGGTTGATAAAGGCAAAGCTTTGCACTTGATTTACTTGAGTCATCATTAACAAGCATAATAGTTAACGACCAAATATCATTTCCCATATTACGCCTTAAAGCGGTAACTTTTGCATTTGTTTGATCTAATTCCTTGTTTTGATCAATATAATCAGAATTGGAAAAATTCAACTCAAGTTCACACATATGAGGTTCTCTTACGTACCCCTTTCCAAGCTGGTCAGAAAGTTTATACATGAGTGAAATAATGTTATATTCATCTCCTCCCAACAAGTCCCTTTCTTTTAACGCAAGTATAGACTTTCTGTTAAGTCCGCCCGAAGTAAGCCTTAATGTCTTTTCCTTGCGGTCCAAATAAACACAATGATTAAACTCTGTTGGAAGCTCATATTCGTCTCTTATTTCACCATAAGGAATACGACAATCAGTAGCCACAGCCTTCTTATAAGTAGCAAATCTGACCTTACAATTTACCTTTTCACATTTTCCTTTTACAAAAAGGGTTATTCCCATAGAAGAAGGCATATTTTGTGTGGCAAGTCCAATTTCTTCGTCAAGATTATCCTCGTCAGCATCAGCATCTGAATGATGATGTTTAACAAATCCCTCTTCCGTATTAACTAAAACATCTTCCGTCTCGTCAATATGCACCTCAATGTCCTGTTCCTCAACTCTCAAAGTGTCATTATTGTCAGCGTTCATTTTAATATTCTTTGTAAAAAGTACACCTACTGAGTATCTGGTATTGGGAGCATCTGAGATAAGTTCATGTTCTATATCAGGAATAGATATCTCCGATCCCGGTCCCATAAGTTCTTTTTTAACAAGATCTATATACTTATCTCGTGCTCTTATCATTTCTTGCTTATCTGCCATAATTACCACCCTTAAATCAAAATCGGTCTATTTGCCATCCACATAGGAACTGCCGTTTCAACCTTAGCTATTCGTTCAACTCTCTTAATCTCTGCAAGCGTATCTATTTTTTCGTAAATTGATTCCATATAATTCCCCCTCTGCGGAGTCCGGCCACTTAGTTTATCAAAAATCGCTGTCCCAACCCGGTCCAATATTTTTCGTCTGATAGACCTTATATCTCTACAGGCCTCAAAAATGTCTTCCGGGCTCTCCTTAAGTTCTTCAACACCTGTAATATTTCCTATATGACGTATTGAATCAACATCTCTTGGGCCAACCGTGTAAGAATCTTCATCCAGCCAATGTAATATTGTTTGCTCGTGTACCCCGGCTCCATCTTTGAGCATTAAATCCACCACTTTCCTAGCAGTGTGTCCATTAGAATGCATAAATTCCACCAACGCTCTTTTCCACAAGTTTGCCTTCCTATACTTTTCTTCCGTATTGCTGTCAAACTTGCCGTCTATAAACAGTTTAGCAAGTATAGAACTGACGATGTCTTTGGTATCGTCATTATTTTTCGTAAAGATGATAGAATCTCCTTCACAAAGTTCCTGTACTCCTACTTCCTTAACTATGCCTGTAGCTTCCTCAAGCACATATCCTTTGTAATTTCTACTTAAATAAGCCTTGGTGTCATCATCAAAAATAACTACAGCCACAATATCAGTATTCATTGCGCCTTCATATCCGGAATCGCTTTTATAGATTGAACCCATATATGACAAGTCAACATTAGCAATATAATCTTCGATTTCTTTTTCGAAACCTTTTGCATTCTCTTCTTCAGTTGTTATTATTTCATCTTCATCCTGATTAGATAATATAATTGTCGATTTCCTATTAAGCCGGTTTATCCTATTATGAAATATCTTATTCTTAAAATAATACCCTGCTTTCTCACTTTCATATATTACCGAAATAATTGTTGCTGCAGCATTACATCTAAAAACATTAAAAGCTTTTCCTTCATAATCTCCAAGCACAATTACACAGTCGTACTTCTTAGAACTGTCAAATCTGTTTGCAGTAACAAAATCCTTATTCCTAAACAAATACTCCGAAAAAAGTCCTGTTCCCTTTATGAGTGTTACATAATATGCTTTTGGAACAACAATGGCTACCCTCTTGCCTAAATGATTATATAAAAATTTTCGTAGCCACTCATACTTTCCGTTAGTACTTATCTCCTCAATAAGTATTCTCTCAAGGACTTCAACTACGACTAGTGCATTATTTCTTAAGTTTTCCGGAAAATCTTCTGCCAATCTCCTAAGCTGTAAAATCTTTTTCTCCGGAGAATCAACTTCAATAAGCCCTCTCTCTTCGGCAACTGAAAATCTATCCATTGGAAATGGTGCAGTAACAAATAATTTCATCAACGAGTGTGCAAGCATTATAAAATTATCTTTCCCTTCTGTAGAATACTCTTTACGCTTTATCTCAAGAATATTCTTCTTGAACTCGTGAATCACATCCGATCCTATACCATTTTTTTCAATAATGACCAACTCATTATTCTTATCAATAATTGTATTAACTTGTGTTACTAGTTCTGTAATATAATGATTATTTTCGACTTTCTCATAAGTTGTATTTTCCAACAGAAATTCCTTGGTACAGGCAAAGGTTTCTATCTGTTCGACATCTGCTGTCAATTCAAGCCCTAAGTCACTATCCATAGATGAGCAGATATATACATACTGAAGCGATTTTCTATTAATCAACTCAGGTAACTCAAAATAGCCTCTTGATATCGAATCTTCCCCAAGTACAATTAACCCTAAATGCCTGTTCCCACGTCCGGACAAAAGTAAACGTCTTGCAACAGAAACCTTAGCAGTAAACTTTAATGTCGGTTCATTTTTGCCGGTATTACCACTGTATCTGTATTCATCTTCCTCTGTAAAATAAGAAGCCGTTACCAATTCTAATAAGCCGATTTTCTTTTTGTTAAAACCAAAACTTATGTTCTTTACCAAATAATCAGCATGTTCACGTTGTGCCACTATCACACATGACGTGTCTAAAATACTAGGTATATCCTCCTTCTTAAAGCCCAACACATCAACATAAAACTCATCTCTTCGTGGCATTTTCTTCCTTATTCCCCTTCCATCCATGCGAACTGAATCACCATTATATGGTTCAATGTATCTCCAACATTTTTCAGGAAGATATGTATCAAATCCCTCACCTTGTACAAGTTTTATTAACTTTTCACCTTTTTCCCTTCCAATCTCGCTTCCGTCTATAAAACCCTTAAAAATGTAACGGCATTTCTTTTGTTGTCCGTAAAGAATTGTGTCCCCATCTGAAAAAGAATTAACCATATTTCCGGTTTCAGCTTTATTTGATATTAGATTAAGAATAGTTGCGTAAGTAATTAGTACAACATCAAAACAAAGCGACCCTGTATGCATAACCAACCCGATATTGTGGTCTCTTTTTGCTATTGTCTGCGTCAAAAAATTCCCAAAAGTCTTTAACAGTAACTCCTTTGAAATAGTCTGTCCTTCAATCTGTATTTCACACTTTTCAAAAACTCGATACATTATCTCTTCATTCACCTGCATAGCACCCCCCATAAACTATCTAATTCTTATTTGTTATCATAATCGAACGCACAGTCAATTCAGTAGCAAGATCAATTTTATACGTATTCTTGTCAATCAACATTTTACATAACCATTGTATGAAATGAACATGTTTCTTCATTTCACTTAGCCCGCTCTTTCATGCGTAAAACAAAAACACTAACCTATTGAAAGTATATCACAATTAGACTAATAGTCACAATGACTCTTTAGATAGTAAAATACAATGTTTCACTATACTAAATCTATTCTTTATTTGTTGATTTTCATAGTCGATTTAAACTATCGATTTATCACCCTACCTATTTTGCTAAAATTCTTTATAAAAGTATACTTACACTACCGGGTACTATAAGCACCTGCCTGATGTTCTCGATTCAGTATACAAGTTCCGAAAATATAATATCAATCTCTATATTGTTTATTAAAATCAGATAATCTGAAAACCTTGCCATAGGCAAGAATATTAAACAGCATAAAAAATAATGCCTGACTTATAATCAGGCATTACTTACAATTTTACTATTCAAATTTTATATTTTGATGATATCGCCTCCTGCATCAATCATATCCTGTATCAAGGCATGTTCCGGTTGCAACGCTTCATATTCGCTTCTAATTTCAGCATCATTAAGTTGTTCATTTAAGAAATCATCAAATTTTCTACTCATTACTATCTCCACTCCTGCTTAAATAGTTATCTCCATATCTTAGTGATTCATCCGTAATATCAACTCTATATTTTACCATCAATTATGACTCTCTCTAAATTTTTCAAAAGCCTTCACTGCATTCTGTGTTCTGCCTGCTTTATAAGACTCATAGCCTTTTTGTATCTTATCATGAATCTCTTCTGTGCTCATTTTAGTAGTATCAATACTCTCAGGTGCACTTGGTAAAGTTACGGCAAAAGGAATGCCTCCGGTCAATACAACTTGGTTAAGGAACATATCTACAGCTATAGACATAGGAACCCCCAAACGTCCCAGCACAGATTCCGCATCTTTTTTCAGTGTCGGATTTACTCTTAAGTTCAATGTTGCCGATTTCTCCATATGTACTACCTCCATTCTTATGTCAATATTGTAACTACATTGTCGTTACTTGTCAATGTAGCAATATCACTATAATCTAAAAGCAAAATCTACTCAACTAAAAACTATAAAGTATTTTCTTTATGTTAATGAAACTATTGATATACTTGCTTCTCAAATACGTTTTCAGTTCTCTTTATTTGAATTAATTACACAGCTTATTTATACGAGGGTTATATCACCATGATCTAAGTTAAAGACAACCTCTCATGTATTTCCATATCTTTATGGCAGTTTAACCATCTCTGAAGACCGGGCATATGACGGTGTTCTTTCATAGGAGAGTCCCATAAATTGATATCTCTAGCGATGACAACCAAAAAGCCGGTTCACATTAGCAATCTTAATTTCCTCTACCTAACACAGGCTGAAATCGACATTCTCTTTCAAAGCTGCACGCTCTTGTACACCTAAAACTAGATTTTGAGAGAAACGACGGAATTCCGGTATGATAATATACGCACATTTAAATCTGTACGAAAAGTTCTACTGTCGGACTTAACGAAACAATACTAAGCAAGACGCATCAAATCTTATTTTTCAAGCTTTTTATATGCCGGCATTCCCATGTTTTTTCCATCTATATTAACAGAGAAGTACCATTTCCCATCGTCCTCAAAGGCATGAAAAACACCTAAGATTAAATAACAATCTTTCCATTTATCACGATATTTTCCAAGTTTACTATCTAAAATAAACTCTTCTTTTCTATCCAACGGAACTAACCATCCCGGCACTTTAAACATAATCTTAGTAAGATTAACAAATTCTTCTTCTGTCATATCAGGAAAAAACATATATCCCTTAACTTTACAGTATTTCTGTATTTCCATATATGCTATTTCAGCGCTTTTATATCGATCATTTTTTATCACTACCGGATTCATTTCCCAATTTTGCATTAACAACTCCTCCAATCAAATTCTTGCTAATAGTCCCACCCAAATAAACCTTACTCTCCATAACGAGTTAATGCCAAAGGAACTACATCAACAATAATACATACTATTTGGAAATAAATCAAAAAGAATATCTTCCAATATTTGATTTTGAGTCAGCATTCTTTCTATTTTCAAAGCACCTATTTTATTTTATACCCGTCCGATGATTTTCTCCCAATCAATGATACTTTAGATAAATTTCCTGCCTTCACTTCTTCACAGATACGGCGTACTACTCTTGGAATCGTCGGAGTATTGCCAAAGAAATCTCTTGCCATATAATTACCCGGAGCTAGACCCGGAATTATATAATTTATAATCATTCCATATACTTTCATTTCATTTGAATTTAAAGTAATCATTCCTTTTCTCCTTTTGAAAAATCATTTGTTAAATTAGCTGCAAGTATTTTCATTTGTGACAGAATATTTCTTTCTGTTTGTGTTAAAAGACTTTTAGGTTTTTGTATTAATACTAATACTCTAACCAAAAAATCCGTGTCTGAAATATTATCAATCACTTTATAGTCTTTATATATTCTTTCAATGGAAGCACCTGTAAAGTAGATTTGCTCTACTTTTCGGATATTCCAAACCGGTTCTTTGTTCTTGTTCAGATATTCTGAACATTTACTTCAAATTTTACCAAATTTAGACATGAATTTCTTGTGTATAGTTCTCATTACAGTCGTATTGAATTATTTATTAAGAAAGGCTGACCAAGTTCATTGCTCATTCTTTCCGTAGTGCAATAACTATTGCAGAGGCATCCGACAAAGCTAATGTTTCTACTCACACTGTATATAAGATACTTGGTACACTTAACAATTCATCTGATAGAATTGGGGAAGCTATATCAATAGATGAGTTTAAATGGAATGCCGGAACCGAAAAGTATCAAACTATTGTTGTGAATCCTATAAAACACAAAGTTCTTGATATACTCTACTCAATAAAGAATGCATGTTTGGTTGAATACTTTAAGTCTCTTGATAAGTCAAAACGCATGAATGTAAAATATTTCTCATGTGATATGAATAAGACTTTCATAGATATAGCTAAAACATACTTTCCAAATGCTAAAATAGTTGTTGACAGGTACCACTTTATAAGGCAGGTATATTGGGCTCTGGAGAAGGAAAGCACACTTCATAAAAGAGTTGTTTATTAAGCTACTTGATGAAAAATCATACTCAAAGCAACGAGTGCTACTTCGCGAATGGCTGCTTGAAGTGGAAAGTTCCGGCATAAAAGAGTTTAATGCGGCAATCACAGCATTTAGAAATAATTACAAATACATCTTAAATCCACTTAAGTATCGACATATATCAAATGGGCCTACAGAAGGGTTTAATAACAAGATAAAGGTACTTAAAAGAGTATCTTATGGTGTACGTAACTTTACATATTTTAGGAATAGAATTTTAATGGTGACGGCTTAAAAAATGTCTGGGGACGAGGTCTTTTTGTTGTGCAAAAAATATTTATCAGGCTTTAAATATATAATGCCAGGTAAAATGCTAAGTTCAAAAAATTCAAATATAAAAAGTGGGCTGAAAAATCAACCCACCCCAACACTTGACAAAGAACCTTAATTTAGATTCATATGTTTTTTTATTTCGAAAGCCTTATTTCTGGAGTAATTATAACTGATAGGTTCATCTATATCAAAAGAATAATACCCCATGATACCTTCTGCGCAGAAGTGTAGCTTATCTTTAAGTTCTTTATCGGAACTGTTTTTCCAAGCCTTGTAAATAACCGGCATTGCAGCCATATCACTTTCCCTAAGATCATATATATCATAGTATGGCAGATTACCGTTCATATAGGCATTAAGATTATACCCGGCAACCACTGCGTCTATATTGGCAAGACAAAGAAGTACAAAAAGTATATTTCCTGCATAGAAACTTAATTTGGTAACAGGAAAGCTCTTCTTAAATTCTCCCATTATGATAAAGGCAAATACAAAACATAAGAAAATCATAAATACACTTGGAATTATGCGCAGTGTTGTAAGTCCATAAGTGCTTATATACAGATACATCTTGGCAAAGTCAACCGATATAAGTGCCAATGTTAATATTGAATTTAGGATTATATGAATACGCAAATACTTATTATTTTCATTTTTAACTGAAAAAATTTTAGCTACCGCAATAAATACTATATTGATTAAGGCAACAGCCAGAAGTTCAAAAAATCCTCTTCTTGCATATTCTGAATATGTAAAATCAGCCGGCAAAGAACCGCCTAAAATATCTATAAAATATATAGTCTGTATTCCTATAAAAAGAATATAAAAGCAGCAAATAACTGCATTAACGGTATATAAACTAAGTCTTGGTATGAAAGCTGCATTATCCATGCTTTTATTAAACTTATCTATATTAAAGGACTTTGAATTATCCTCTATGGAACTTCCGTAGATAAGTGCGTACAGGTAGGTTGCCATAGGTAGTGACCATATAAGAGTTACTATATTTTCAGGAACATTGATATCGAAGTTGAATAAATGGTCAAAAATATTTTTAAAAGTAGCATCTGCACTTGAAAGCAGGAAAATGACAATCATTATAAACGGAGTACCAATCAAAAGTCCGAGAAAAATATGCAAAAAGTACTTAGTCTTTGTACTTGAAGTGCTTTTTCCCCTCTTTGAAAACATGCAAATCCAAAAAGAAGTAGCATTATGTATAGGAATAAATACAAGTGCATTGATATAGTCATATAATATAAGCGCTGAAGTTTCGCTTTTTATAAGCTTGTTAAATACCGTTACAGGAAGGTAAATAAGCATAAAATTCATAGCTATTTGCATAAATATATTAAGGGAATAGTTATAAAAAACAGTAAAGCTTATGGCTAAAAGTATCATAAGTACCGATAAAATAATACTTTCACTATTGAACTTAACAGCCTTTAATTTAGCATATGCAAGCACTGAGATAACATAAAGTACTATGTATAAGGTAGCTCCCAAACCTAAAGTTACCATACCTGTATTTAAGTTATAATATTTTATGCATAAAAATGCGAGTATAAATACAACGGGCAGCATTATTATATCTAACGTTTCAAACTTATATTTAGGCTCTTTTTTTATTGGAGTCTTATTTGAAGTTTCAGACTCCATATTAATGCCGACTGTGAGAGTACTTGCAGTATTGTTTGAACTGTCAGCTATATTATTGCCTGCACTTGCAGTGTTGTTTGAACTGTCAGATACATTATTGTTTGCATTTGCAGTTATATCATTATCTGAATTTATAGCTGTATAATTATCTGATAAATTTTCGCTCATGTTAAAGACCTCCTTTAGTTTTCGTCAGGTATGTATTCCAGTATATCTGCCACTTGGCAGTTAAGTTCTCTGCATATAGCCTCCAAAGTGGAGAATCGTACCGCCTTGGCTTTATTATTTTTAAGAATGGACAAATTGGCAGCTGTGATACCTATTCGCTCGGCAAGCTCTCCGGCAGACATCTTCCTTTTTGCCATTACCACATCTATATTTACCATAATCATAACTTTTCTCCTTATATGGTATACTCATTTTCTTGCTTTATTTCTATAGCCTCTGTAAAGACATTCTTAACTACTCTCAGTATAAGAGCCATAAATGCAGAGCCTGTAACAAGTAATACAAAAGGTAGATAGAAAAATGTTAACATAAAGCATACAAATGAGACAATAAAACAGCACCATGAAAGCATTCTAAGATACTTGACATTTTCTGCTATAAATACTTTAGACTTATGTATATTACATAAGAGCTTATATAGGAGAAACAGTGCGGTATAGGCAAGTATATCAAGTATGTAAACAGCAATCATACTGAAAATGATATACTTTCCGATAAGTTCTTCCTTGGAAAGAGGAATATAAATGCGCCTTAAGATAATAAATTTTATATCATGGTGTATGTAAATATTAAGCAGTATACCCAATATGGCAAAAACAAATACACATACCTTAGATAAAGCTATACTTTTATTTTGTGTCCAATTCATCATAACCTCCTACTTTACATATAGATATTTACAAGCTGTAAAAATTTATTAATACTGAGAACATGATAACATATAATTTAATGTTTAGCAATAAAAATATATTGTTATTCGATAAAAAAATATTGAAATTCATTTAAGAATTGTTTTTTAAGATGAGTTGTAAGGTGATATTATTTATTAAAACATTTTGTAAAATAAAAAGTGAGCTGAAAAATCAACCCACCCCAAAACTTGACAAAGAACCAAAAAAGAGCAGACGCGCTAGCGTCTGCTCCAAAATGTATCTATATATTATATTACTTTCTCTCAGCAATTGCTGCCTGTGCTGCTGTGTTATATCAGAGGAAAGTTCTGTTTGGGTTACTGTATAATTGTCTGTTCTTCCGTCCACTTGCATCTTTAACTCGTCATCTGGAGTTAAATTCAATTTCCATATAAATCCATCTTGGCATACGATAATTTCCTTTATAAATGCATCAATAACTTCTTCCGGAATATGTCTCGTTGAAAAATTGAAATTCTGTTCTAAGCCGTATTTAAGAATTTCAACTTTGTCCATATATATGTCATCTGATAAACCAGTTTCTCCACCTATTATTTCTAACTGCTTTTTCAGATGTTGCTGTTCTTTCAGAATTTGTTCACGCTTTTCGTCGTACCTGTCTTTTTCAATTTCTCCAGCCATTCGCATGTCTAAAAGATTGTTATACTTTCGATTCCATAGTTCCATTTTATCTTCTAAATCATGCTTACGATCTAACACCTCGTTATCATGTTCGTTTTCATAGCAATTATCCAGCATTTCGTTCGCAATTGCAAGGACTCCTTCTCTATCATTCCAAAATTTTTGAAATATTATATCAGCCATAACTTCTAATTTCCATCTTGGAACCATTTTAGTTACACAAATTCCTTCAGTACTAAGTCCTTTTCTCTCACGAGTTTTAAATGATCCTGTCCTTATCTGGCTATAACATTGGTATCCATATTGAGGTCCTTCAGACGATTTGTGCCATGTAACACGATTGTAGGAACTACCACATTCACATTTCATTTTACGACACCAAACATCTTTGGAGATTTTTTTTCCTCTACAGCCTTTATTATGCACAGACTCTGACTTGCTACTAAGTATTTGCTGAACTTTTTCAAACTGTTCTTTTGTAACAATTGGGGTATGTCTACCTTCAACAATGACTTTATCAACCTCACCAAAATTATTTATTTTTTTCTGTTCTAAAAAATCCGGAACAAATTGCTTACGATAAACTATTGTACCACAATAAAAGGAGTTCCTTAATATTCTGCTGATATTCCCAGGTTGCCATTTTGTAAGTCCTGTAGCTGTTAAATGTCCTTCTTTTTCCAGTACAAATTGAATTTTTCTAACACCATTTCCATCCAAGTATAAATCAAAAATTCTACGCACCGTTCTTGCTTGCAATTCATTAACCACATACTCTTTACCAATTCTGTCATACCCTAGTATATTACCGTTTCCATATAGAACACCATTTTTAAATGAAATCATTTGTCCTGCTTTTACTCTGACGGATGTTTTCTTGCTTTCATTTTGTGCAAGTGTCGCCATAATTGTCAGTCTTAATTCACCATCTTCATCATTCATTGTCCATATGTTATCTTCTGTAAAATATACTTCTACACCTTCTCGCCTTAATATACGAGTTTGCTGTAGTGTATCAACTGTATTTCTTGCAAACCTAGATACCTCTCTTGTTACAATAAGATCAAATTTATTTTTTGATGCGTCTTGCATCATTCTCATAAAATTTTTTCTCTTTTTAACAGAAGTACCTGTTATTCCTTCATCTATATAGCGATCATATAGTTCCCACTCAGGATGCTTTTCAAATAAATCATCATAATACTGAATTTGATTACCCAATGCAGAAATTTGAGCCTCATGCTCAGTTGATACTCTCGCATATATAGCCACTACTCTTTTCTTTACCATCATTTCATCTTTTTTGTACTCCTCGTTTTGTTATTTTATATTAACATAATTTGCTCTCTTTGGCAATCAATACCTTTCCATATTTTTGTAAGATTTTTCGATAAACCTTTTCTGATATTTCTCTTTTTCTGTATAAATATCTCATCAATGCTAAAGCTATAATTGTATTAATCTGTAATTTTGTTATATCGCTTTTCATAAATCTCCTTGTATTTATATTATAAATATGTTTACCCTGATTTTTGAAATTCAAATGTCTTTAAGTTTTCTGACATTAACAGGTGTCTTGGCACACAACATAGGAATTTCACCTCCGCCTCTTTTCAAGATGAGCCGGCTTTCACTAAAGAAGTATCATTATCCCCATTTACATCATCGCAAATAGGCTGCCAAACCTATTTTTTGTCTTACAAATTTGTCGCTCACTTTCTTTTATCCTTTGTATTTGCAAGTATGTGTTTAAACCGAGATTATCGGAGGGTACATGGTTATTCCCTCAAATCCTCATCTTCTCAGCAGAAAGGTCTTAACGTTTGTTGACAGACGCTCCATAAATGGTTAATGTCCTGTTTTGGTCTATTTAGCTTTCAAGGTACAAGATTCTTATATTTTCAAAAATATATTCAATTTTCCAAAGGTAAAATTTTCCCCTCTATATATAAACCTTACTTTCAGATACTTTTGTTTCCACTTTTTAAAATTTTTTTTAAAAAATAGGGAACAAACTACAAATCCGGTCTGCTCCCTACTTAATTAGTTACTATTTAAGCATCTCTCTTAGCTTTTTTAAAATCTTATTTCTAAAACTAAAAATCTTCTTAGAAGATACATTTTGCTCTTTTGCTAAATCACGAATGGTCATTTTTTTGAAATACAAAGAATCTATTACCTTTAGCTCTTCATCATTTAGCTTTCGCAGTGCCTGATATAGATCCTTGATTCTCATTTTAGTTTCAATAATTTTTTCAATATCCACATCTTCATCTACAACAGAATTCAAATCAATCTTGTAATCCTCATACCCGTAAACCTTATGTTTTTTATCTGATTTATTTAAATAAGCCTCATGATTGACTTGCTTCTTATATGCTTTATATATTTCATCGGATACATATATCTTTTCACCTTTTACATAGATATATTTTCTAGCACCTGTCATTTGTAAAATCCTCCTTTTTATCCAAAATTTCAAATACAATTTTTTGAACAAAAAAGGAGGACTTCTGCATTTTGACATGCAAAATCCTCTATGAAATATAAAATATATTTTAGATATATGTAATTTAAAAACTGGAGTTGAAATTATAACAACAAAGTTCTTCTATCCTTAAATTAAACATATCTAATTTCCTTTTAGTGCTAAACTGTCACAACTCTGTTTGGCTTTGAACCAACCATCAGATATTGAATCATCTCTACAGCATAAATTTATTATCTCACCAAAATTTCACTTGGTTTTATTATAGCATACTTACAAAGTATTATAATTATAATTTTGACATTCATCTTTTTGCATTCCTTGATTTATTTCAATTTTTGAAAAACAAAATATCCTGACAAAGTAACAAAGCCAAAACGCCTTGTATTTGTCAGGATATCTCTATTTCGCTCTGCGGGAAGTAAAATTACTTATTTCACAACAGCTCCTTATATAAAACATTGATATACCATTGTACAAAAATAATGTTTCAAAAAATCATCTTAAATGATCATTTACTTCATATATATAAACAAATATATATAGAGCAAATGTAATAAAAAAACTTGATATTTCCAAAAATAAACTATCAACAATTATTCCTATTATACATACTGCCATTGAAGCAGCTATTACAAAAAGTAGATAGATAGTAGTTTAGAAATCTTATAATAATTATAAGATCCTGG